>NZ_JBJHPB010000025.1:0-80806 GCF_059412285.1 Vibrio sp. CB1-5
AAATCACATTGGCAATACCCTAAATACAGTTTTTTTGCTTTTTTTGTTCGCATGGTTATTTTTTGTGCTTTGGCGCTGTAATTTGCCGCAATAACTCGCCAAAATAGCTCTGTCCCATAGAAATAGAGACTGATATGACTTCAATTCGTAGTTACAAAGGCATCACCCCACAACTGGACGACTCCGTCTACATAGATGAAACCAGTGTGATTGTTGGCGATGTTCGATTTGGCAAAGATGCCAGTGTATGGCCGCTTGTGTCCGCGCGTGGTGATGTTAACCATATAGAAATTGGCGAGCGCACCAATATCCAAGACAATAGCGTGTTACATGTTACTCATAAGAACGCAGAGAACCCTGAAGGTTACCCTCTACTAATAGGTAATGATGTCACCATCGGTCATAAGGTGATGCTGCACGGGTGCATTATAAAAGATCGCGTTCTTGTCGGTATGGGCAGTATTGTGCTTGATGGCGCCACCATTGAATCAGATGTGATGATTGGTGCGGGTTCTTTAGTACCACCGAACAAAGTATTAGAAAGTGGTTATCTGTATGTGGGTAGTCCGGTAAAACAGGCTCGTCCTCTTACCGAGAAAGAAAGAGCCTTTTTACTTCGCTCTGCCAACAACTATGTGCAGAATAAAAATGACTACATGCAGGATGTGCACGCCATTCGTTAGCGAATCATGGCTTAGTTAATGACAACACGTCCCTGTTCATCGAAAGCTTCATCCTCTATGAGGCTTTCTGCTATCTCTTCTAGATCAAAACGAACAGCCTCAAAGCACTCAAACGCCTGTTCCTTAGCAACCTCATTCAAACCATTTAATCTAGCAAGCTTCTCCAGCCCAACAAGACAAACAATCAACATCCCTGCTTGTTGGGCGTGAAACTCAACCATGCCTAGTTCTTGGTTCCATTCAAGCTGATCTGAAAACAAAATTGATTGGTTCATGTTATAGACCTTCTAGATTCTTTCTTAACTCACGTAAGATCTGTTTCGTGCCTGGTCTTAGGCCGCGCCATAGCATGAAGCTTTCTGCCGCCTGACCCACTAGCATGCCTAAACCATCATAGGCAAACCTAGCTCCTGACTCTTTCGCCCATTGGTTGAAAGTCGTCAAACCCTGTCCATAGGTCATATCATAACTCACAGTATGGCCAGCAAAGATTGCATCACTGATATCAGGCAGTTGTTTATACAGACTGGTTGAAGCAGAGTTAATCACCACATCATAGGCACGAGTTACGTCACTCATAGGTACCGCATTAATCTGACCAAAAGGCTTAAATAGCTCGGCAAGCTGCTGCGCTTTCTCAAACGTACGGTTGGTAATAGTAATAGAGGCTGGTTTTTGGTCGAGTAACGGCTTTAATACACCACGCGCCGCACCACCCGAGCCAATCACTAGTATAGAAGCGCCTTCTAGCTGAACTTGATGTTGCAGTAAGTCCTGAACTAAACCCTCGCCATCGGTGTTATCGCCAATGATCTCGCCATCATCCAGCTTCTTAAGAGTATTAACTGCGCCCGCAAGCTGAGCACGCTCGGTCAGGCGACCTGCAAACTGAAAAGCATCTTCTTTAAACGGTGCGGTAATGTTGCACCCTTTACCACCCGATTGGAAAAATTCGGTGGCAGCCTGCTTAAACGCATCAGGCTCTGGCTGCTGGCTTACATATTCAAGATTTTGCGAGGTCTGTCTTGCGAAGAGCGTATGGATATACGGTGATTTGCTTTGCGAGATGGGGTTACCAAACACCACGTATTGATCGGGCTTGCTCATGTTTATGCCTACTGTCCTTGTAATGGGTACCGAAATGTATAGTTCGACACTATCACTTCGGCACACATTCGCCAAGTTGAACAAAGGCTGTTGGTTAGATTACCACTCTCTTGGTTTTAGATAGTCGTTATAGAGGCGCGCTTCTTCACTTCCCTCTTGTGGCTCATAGCTGTATTCCCAGCGAGCCAATGGCGGCATTGACATAAGAATGGACTCAGTGCGACCACCACTTTGCAAGCCAAATAACGTGCCACGGTCGTAAACAAGATTGAATTCAACATAACGACCGCGACGATAAAGCTGGAAGTTGCGCTCACGTTCGCCATATTGCTCAGCTTTGCGTTTTTCGACAATTGGCAGGTATGCATCGGTGTAGCCGTTCCCCACCGCTTGCATGTAAGCGAACGAACGTTCAAAGCCCCACTGATTTAAATCATCAAAGAACAAACCACCAACACCGCGCGTCTCATTACGGTGTGGTAGGAAGAAATAGTCATCACACCATTTTTTGTGCTCCGCATACACCTCATCACCGAATGGCAGGCAAATCTGCTTCGCCGTATCATGCCAATGCTGGCAATCCTCTTCATATGGATAGAATGGCGTTAAGTCAAACCCGCCGCCAAACCACCAAATCGGATCCTCACCCTCTTTCTCAGCGATAAAGAAACGTACATTGGCATGTGACGTTGGGATATACGGGTTCTTGGGATGAATCACCAGCGATACACCCATGGCTTCGAACTTGCGCCCAGCGAGTTCTGGTCTGTGCGCTGTGGCTGATGCCGGCATCTTGTCCCCAAACACATGGGAGAAGTTCACCCCACCTTGCTCAAACACTTGGCCATCTTTCATAACGCGACTGCGGCCACCACCACCTTGCTCACGCTGCCACTCATCCTGTTGAAAGGTCGCGGCGCCATCTTGTTGTTCGAGCTTTTGGCAGATATCGTCTTGAAGCTTAAGAAGGAATGTCTTTACTTGATGTTTATCGACTTGCTGCACGAGAACTCCTTAGCCTTGTCGTAGTACTTTAAGGGTGCGAGCATCGCGGATTTCGCTCGGCTTATTACGGCCACCCGTCTCACCTTCAAGGATTGAAGACAAACGAGAACCCAATTGCTGTTTAACTTCTTCGGTTGTCATGCAAGATGGCATGCCTGATAAATTAGCACTGGTCGAAGTAATTGGCTTGCCATAGGCCAAACACAATTTTTGCACCAACTCATGATCCGTGACACGCACAGCGATGGTATCAAACGCGCCACTTAACCAAGGGGATACACGTGCACTTGCTGGCATGATCCAGGTATACGGGCCAGGCCAAGTTTGCTGAACACTCTCTAGCTGCTGCTCTGTCAGTTGAGTCTCATCAATATAAGGGCGAAGCTGCTCAAAATTCGCAGCGATCAAAATAAGTCCCTTTTCAACCGGACGCTCTTTGACAGCAAGAAGCTTTTCAATGGCTTGCGTATCGTCTGGGTCGCAACCCACGCCAAATACTCCTTCCGTTGGATAAGCAATTACTTCACCGGATTGAAGCGCCGCAACTGTGGTTTGAAAATTATCCACCGAGACTTCCTTTTATTAAAAGCTAAACAAATATTTTACATTTCTACGGCACTATGCTCAAAACCCGAGTGAGAATCCAGAAAAAAACACAAAAATCACTCGCGCAAACGTTTTCCTAAGAAAAAAATCCTCGTATAATGCGCGCAAATTAGTCCATTTCCACACGCCTTGAAGGAGCTTCGGATGAAAGTCGGCATTATTATGGGTTCAAAATCAGATTGGCCAACCATGAAACTAGCAGCAGAAATGCTGGATCAGTTTGGTGTGGATTATGAAACCAAGGTTGTTTCTGCTCACCGCACACCGCAGCTACTCGCTGACTACGCGACTTCTGCGAAAGAGCGCGGTATCTCAGTCATCATCGCTGGTGCTGGCGGCGCTGCGCACCTTCCAGGTATGGCAGCAGCGTTCACAAGCGTTCCTGTATTGGGCGTTCCTGTTCAAAGCCGCGCACTGAAAGGCATGGACTCTCTATTGTCGATTGTTCAAATGCCAAAAGGCATCGCAGTTGGCACTCTGGCTATCGGTGAAGCAGGCGCAGCAAACGCGGGTATCCTAGCCGCGCAGATCATTGGTGTTCACGACAACGCCGTAATGGAAAAAGTTGAAGCGTTCCGCAGCCAACAAACAGAAACCGTACTTGCTAACCCAGATCCTTCTGAGGACTAATGATGAAACACGTACTGATTCTTGGAGCAGGCCAACTGGCGCGCATGATGTCGCTAGCCGGTGCCCCTCTGAATATCAAAATCTCAGCATTTGATGTGCGCAGTGAGAATATCGTTCACCCACTGACACTTGAAGTGCTGGGTAACGGTCTAGAGCATGCAATTGCTGAAGCTGACGTTATCACGGCTGAGTTCGAACACATTCCACTCGATGTACTCGCGATCTGTGAAAAAAGTGGCAAGTTCCTCCCATCGACAGACGCTATCAAAGCCGGTGGCGACCGCCGCATTGAAAAAGGCCTTCTCGACAGTGCGGGGGTAAAAAACGCCAAATACGCAGTCATCAATACACGCGCAGATTTTGATGCGGCAATTGCCTACGTTGGTCTGCCTATGGTGCTTAAGAGCGCATTGGGTGGCTACGATGGAAAAGGTCAGTGGCGATTAAAAACGCTTGATGATGTCGATGCAGTTTGGACAGAAATGGCCGAGTGTATTGAAGAATCAGAAAGCCAAGCCATCGTTGCTGAAGAGTTTGTCCCTTTCCAGCGCGAAGTATCACTGGTTGGCGCACGCAACAAACAAGGTGAGATTGCTATCTACCCGCTGGCTGAGAATGTGCATACCGATGGCGTACTGACGCTATCAACAGCGATTGATGAACAAGAACTGCAAGCTCAAGCGGCACAAATGTTTACCGCTGTAGCAGAGTCTTTGGACTATGTTGGTGTGCTTGCACTTGAGTTCTTCGATGTGAATGGCCAGCTACTTGTGAATGAGATTGCACCTCGCGTGCACAACTCTGGGCACTGGACACAACAAGGTGCGGACACTTGTCAGTTTGAAAACCATCTGCGTGCGGTATGCGATATGCCTCTTGGCTCAACACAAACCATTCGTGCCACGTCTATGGTGAACATTTTAGGCGAGGATACATTGCCAGCGGCGGTACACGGCCTGTCTGGTTGCCACGTTCATTGGTATGGCAAAGAGAAGCGCGCTGGACGTAAGATGGGTCACATCAATGTCACGGCCAATAACAAAGCGGCGCTTAAGGCGCAGCTACTCGCCTTGTCCGAGCTACTTGATGAAGCGGCTTTTCCCGCGCTGAAGCCAGCAGCTAAAGCCCTTTAAGCTGGGCGTAAACCTTTAAAAAATGGCTCCCTTGGGAGCCATTTTTTGTTTATTCGGTATCTTGAATTTTATGGCATCGCCTTGATGCACACTCTTGCACGGTTCCAGACGCTCGCTTTTTTTCCACCAGCAGCTCAAATCCACAAAACTGACAGTGACCCGCGATAGGGGGGTGATTGACCGCAAACTTACATTTTGGATACTGATCGCATGCATAGAAGGTTTTGCCGAATCGAGACTTTCTCTCTTTGAGTGCCCCTTTAGAACACTCAGGACAAGAGACCGAAGCTTGATCGGTTTGCTCTGGCTCTTCTTGCTTGTTGGGTGATTGAAGGAAGTGGCATTCTGGGTAATTGCTGCACCCAATGAACATACCAAAGCGTCCTTGACGTAGCAGTAGCTCAGAACCACAATCCGGACATGGCACCCCCAGCTCTTTGACGATATGGCCGTCATTTTGATGTAAGGGTTTAATATAGTCGCAGCTCGGATATTGGTCACACCCTAGAAAAGGGCCATGTTTGCCATTTTTGAGAAGCAGCTTACCGGACTGACATTGGGGACAAGGCTCATGATCTAAGGCGTGTTCATGAGCCGAGAAAAGTTGATTGTCGATTTTACCACTCATGGTGTTCTCTTAACGCGAGCAGCCCATTGAGTTGGGCTGGGAGGATTAATGCACCACACCTCTTTCAGCGGTGTAGATAAGCTCTTCCATGAGAGTGTACGCGTTTTCGTTGCCAGGAACATTGAACAAGACCATTAATATGATCCATTTCAGGTCATCGAGTTCAAAATCATTGGTTTCAAGCCTCATAACCCGGTCAATGACCATCTCGCGAGTTTCGGTGGTCAAGACGCCGATCTGCTCTAGGAACATCAGTAGGCCACGGCTTTTGACATCCATACGCGTCATTTCTTGCTGGGTATAGATTCGCGTAGAGGTCGCGGCACTCATCGCAATCGCAGAATGCTCATCGGTGTTTTGCAGCTCAGCAAGATCCTCAAGCCACTCTAGTGCCTTGTAGATATCTTTTTGCTTGAAGCCTGCTCTCAGTAGTTCATCCTCAAGTTCGTCTTGGTCTACCTGCAGATCTGCATCGCTATGCACGTAGGTTTCGAACAGGTACATCAGTATGTCCATCATCATAGCTAGCCTCTCCCCTTAAGAATATAACCACCGTTAACCGCAACAACATGGCCCAGTAACTCGAGCTCTAAAAGCTGTTGCATGACCTCTTGAACAGGAATATGGGACTTTTGAGCCAAAATATCAACCGGCGTTGCCTCTATTCCTACGTTAGCCAACAGATCTGCATATGGCAATTCTTCTTTATCAATAACTTGGTCGAAAAGTGTTGGTTGTACTTTTTTAGACCAGTTCGACAGAGATTCTATTTCACACAGTACATCTTCCACCTTTTGTACGAGGCAGGCACCAGTTTGTATTAATGAATGACACCCCTGATGATAGGCATGACGAATGGACCCTGGCACAGCAAACACCTCACGCCCCTGCTCTGCCGCATACCTTGCTGTAATTAACGAACCACTTTTCTCAGTTGCTTCCACGACGACAACGCCCAGCGATAAGCCACTGACAATTCGGTTTCGTCTTGGAAAGTGTTCAGCTCTCGGTTTTATCCAAGGTAGATGCTCGCTGACGAGCGCACCATGCTGAGCGATGCGATGCGCAAGCGACTTGTGTCGAGCGGGATAAATGGAATCCAGCCCAGATCCCAACACGGCGATAGTCTTGCCATTTGCCTCTAGCGCTCCTTGATGAGCATGACCGTCGATACCCAGCGCCAATCCACTTGTTACGCAATAACCAAAGTTAACGAACTCCGCTGCAAAGCTGCGCGCTGTTTCTAAACCACCAGCACTAGCGTTTCGGCTGCCAACCATGGCAATTTGCGGCTCTGATAATAGCGCCGCGTCACCTTGTACAAAAAGAACTGGCGGACAACCTTTGGACTCTCGCAGTAACGTTGGATACTCATGGTCTTGTTGAAGAAGAATATGATTATTCGCATTCTCTCGCCAAGCCAAGGCTCGCTCTGCGAGCTCAATAGATTGCTTGCGAATAAAACTAACCTGATTGGACTTGAGTCCAATGGCCGATAATGTCCGCTCATCCGACTCAACGATATTACGCGGATCATCCACAGCGAGCAGCTTATAGAATGTCACAGGGCCAATGCCAGGACATAAAGAAAGTCGCAGCCACGCTAAGACAGTGCTGTCATCCATGAAGGTGTCCATTAGCTTTTTGCGCGTCTAGAAACGGGAACAACCAACATCTGCTGGGTAATGGGCTCACTTGCCTCAATGATTACCGCAATGCTAAAAAAAGCATAACTGCGGATCACCACAACTTGCCCCACTTCAATAGTTGGCATCATCAGCGCGGTCTCTTCGCTATCTCCTTCCACCAGCCCAAATTCTCCTTGGGAAAATTGAAAGCCATGAGCTGGTTTCGCCAACGAGTAACTACTGCCCTGTTCAACTCGAGACACATAGCCGCGATTAAGCACCACGGCCTGCCCTCTGACGACATAATTCACCTCATCCATCATTCCCGCAATGCTGAGATCATCAATGGCGGGGCCAGCATGAGGCTGAAAGTGATTAATGTGTTCTGGAGTCTGAATGGCCGACAGAGGGATGGCGACGTCGCCTTGCTTGATTTCATGAATGAACCTTTCAATCTCTAGAGTGGTCACGCCACCAGCTTGAGGCTGACTGCGCGCTTTCGCCACCATTCTGACTTGCTGCATGCTGTATTCTGGCTGCGGAGCAGCAAAGCGCTGGCTAACACGGTAAATAGCCCATTCCGTTTCATCACCTTGATAATCAATATAGACATCATCTTCAGCGGTCACATAGTTGAGTCCTTCGCTAGAACCAATCACTTTCGGGAAGTTTGCCAGTTCACTTTCGAGTACCAGGCCCTCTCTTTGAGTATAACGAGCTTGAGTCAGGGCATTAATGGCAAAGATGGGCGCCTTGGTGGTCACTTGCATCGTCGGCGACAACTTTTTCGTCGCTTTACGCACCAAACGAGGTTGACCGTCAACCCAAGTCAGTATCAGTTTGTCGCCGGGATAAATAAGGTTAGGATCACCAATGTGCTTGTTATGGTTCCATAGCTCTGGCCAGCGCCATGGCGAGTGCAAATACAGACTGGAAATATCCCACAAGGTATCGCCCTGTTTTACCTGATAAACAGCAGGAACAGTCCCTTTAATAGTGAGTGGATTATCAGCGAAAGAAGTAAAGCTCAGAATGAGTGTGGTAACAACAATGTAAACCCTCAATAACAGCACATTTCCCTGTTTCATACACCGCAATCCTTCGCTTTGTTTCAAGGGATGCTGTCATTTAGGTTGGAAAATGTCTAGAATTGAACCAACAAAGCCCAAGCCTATTCGGCACAGTTCAACATTTTGAGTGTATATGTCTGTATTACAAGTATTAACTTTCCCGGATGATCGCCTAAGAACGGTAGCAAAGCCCGTTGAAGCGGTAACGCCGGAAATCCAAAAAATCGTCGATGACATGATTGAAACCATGTATGACGAAGAAGGTATCGGTCTGGCAGCAACCCAAGTTGACGTTCATCAGCGAATTGTTGTGATTGATATTTCAGATACTCGCGACGAGCCTATGGTACTGATTAACCCTGAAATCACAGAAAAACGTGGTGAAGACGGTATCGAAGAAGGTTGCCTTTCTGTTCCTGGCGCTCGTGCATTAGTTTCTCGCGCAGCGGAAGTAACGGTGAAAGCACTTAACCGCGATGGTGAAGAGTTCACTTTCGATGCAGATGACCTACTGGCTATCTGTGTTCAGCATGAGCTTGACCACCTAGAGGGTAAACTGTTTGTTGATTACCTATCCCCTCTAAAGCGCAAGCGCATTAAAGACAAGCTTGAGAAAATTAAGCGCTTTAACGCCAAGCAATAAGTCAACGAATAAGAATTTAAGTTAAGAGAGGTCAGTGTGAGCCAATCATTACGTATTGTGTTTGCCGGTACTCCAGACTTCGCCGCCCGTCACTTGGCGGCGTTATTGTCTTCGGAGCATGAGGTTATCGCGGTTTATACCCAGCCAGATCGCCCTGCGGGTCGTGGTAAAAAACTCACGGCAAGTCCTGTAAAGAACATCGCGCTTGAGCATGACATTCCGGTTTATCAACCAGTCAATTTCAAGTCTGATGAGGCAAAACAAGAATTAAAAGATCTCAATGCCGATATCATGGTTGTCGTGGCATACGGCCTGTTACTTCCTCAAGCTATACTGGATACTCCAAAGCTGGGTTGCATCAACGTACATGGCTCAATCCTACCTCGCTGGCGTGGTGCTGCGCCGATTCAACGCTCTATCTGGGCGGGTGATGAGGAAACAGGCGTAACTATTATGCAAATGGATATCGGCCTTGATACCGGTGACATGCTAAAAATTGCCACATTGCCAATTGAAGCTACCGATACCAGCACCACCATGTATGACAAGCTTGCCGAATTGGGACCAGAAGCTCTGGTTGATTGTCTTGGTGATATCGCTGCAAGCAAGGCAACCCCTGTCAAACAAGATGATGAGCAAGCCAATTACGCTAGCAAGCTGAGCAAAGACGAAGCGAAGATCGATTGGTCACAAAACGCCGCGTTTATCGAGCGCTGTGTGCGTGCCTTTAACCCATGGCCGATGAGTTTCTTCTCTGTAGAAGAGAACAACATCAAAGTTTGGCAATCTCGCGTTGAAGTGGGTGCGACAGAGGCGCCTGCGGGGACTATCCTTAAGGCTGATAAAACAGGAATTTACGTTGCAACGGGTAACGACACCTTGGTTCTAGAACAAATCCAGATCCCAGGTAAGAAAGCGATGTCAGTGAGTGACGTACTCAATTCCAAAGCCAGCTGGTTTGAAGTCGGCAGTATCCTAGGTTAGTGATACACACCGCATACGATATTTAGGGCCAGTACTGACCAGTACAGGCCCTAGTTTGTTTTCATAGCAACACAAATTTAGGTAACTAACATGAACGTTCGCGCTGTCGCGGCTAATATCCTTTTCCAAGTGGTTGATAAAGGCCAATCGCTCTCGAGTGCACTTCCATTAGGTCAACAGCAGGTAAAACCTCGCGACCAAGCACTGCTTCAAGAAATCTGTTTTGGTGCACTTCGAATTCTGCCTCGCCTTGAGTCTGTCGCATCCGAACTGATGGATAAGCCACTCAAGGGCAAACAGCGCGTGTTTCATCACCTGATTTTGGTGGGTCTTTACCAAATCGGTCACATGCGTATTCCAGCTCACGCCGCCGTTGGTGAAACCGTGGAAGCGACCAAAACGCTAAAAGGCCCGAGGCTGCGCGGCTTAATCAACGCAGTACTGCGAAACTACCAACGCAATCAAGAAGAGCTAGACCAAAAGTCGGTCAGCCACAATGCAGGTAAGTACGGTCACCCAAGCTGGCTATTAAAACTTCTGCAGCAAAGCTACCCAGAACAGTGGGAAAGCATTGTTGAAGCCAACAACATGAAAGCACCGATGTGGCTACGCGTGAACCACCAGCACCTACCTCGTGACGATTATCAAGCGCTTCTCAAAAATGAAGGCATAGATTCCACCTCTCACCCAGAAGCGCAAGATGCCCTAAAATTGGCCGCCCCTTGTGACGTGACGAAACTTCCGGGCTTTGAAAAAGGCTGGGTATCAGTTCAAGATGCCGCGGCGCAGCTGTCAATCAACTATCTGCAACCACTAGATGGTGAGCTAATTTTAGACTGTTGTGCAGCGCCAGGTGGTAAAACCGCCCATATTCTTGAGCGCACCAACGGCAGCCAAGTGGTGGCTATTGATTGTGACGAGACGCGACTGAAGCGTGTCCACGACAACCTTAAACGCCTCAACCTACAAGCGAAAGTCGTTTGCGGTGATGCAAGAACGCCACAAGAGTGGTGGCAGGGCGAGCAATTTGACCGTATTTTGTTGGATGCTCCGTGTTCTGCAACTGGTGTTATTCGTCGTCACCCTGATATTAAATGGCTGCGTCGTGCGGATGACATTGAAGCGCTTGCAGAGCTACAACGCGAGATCTTTGATGCTATGTGGCAGCAACTGAAAGTGGGTGGCACCTTGGTGTACGCTACGTGCTCTATCACGCCACAAGAGAACAAAGACCAAGTGATTGCGTTCTTGGCTCGCACTGAAAACGCTGAACTTATTGGCTCAGATAAAGAGAACCCTGGACGTCAGATTCTTCCGGGTGAGCACGATATGGATGGCTTCTATTACGCAGTTCTACAAAAGACACAGTAATCGAGCATTGTGTAGGGAACTTAAAAATCAATAGCATGCTAACTTATTGATGGCTATGCTATTGACGTAACGAGTGTATAAAAACAGAAGAGCGAAATGTTATGAAAATCATCATTCTTGGAGCTGGTCAAGTTGGTGGCACCCTGGCGGAGAACCTGGTGGGGGAAAACAACGATATCACTATCGTCGACCGCGACAGCGACCGCTTAAGAGAGCTGCAAGATAAGTATGATTTGCGTGTCGTCAATGGCTACGCTTGTCACCCAGACGTGCTACGAGAAGCCGGCGCGCAAGATGCCGATATGTTGGTCGCCGTGACCAATATGGACGAAACCAACATGGCAGCCTGTCAGGTAGCATTTTCGCTGTTCAATACCCCTAACCGTGTCGCGCGTATTCGCTCCCGTGAATACCTGATTGAAAAAGAGAGCTTGTTTAAATCCGGTGCAATTCCAGTTGACCATCTGATTGCCCCTGAAGAACTCGTCACCAGCTACATCGAAAGACTGATCCAATACCCAGGCGCCCTGCAAGTGGTCAGCTTTGCGGATGAACGCGTCAGTCTCGTCGCGGTAAAAGCGTACTACGGTGGCCCGCTAGTGGGCAATGCTCTATCGACTCTGCGTGAGCACATGCCGCACATCGACACCCGCGTAGCAGCGATTTTCCGTCAAGGCCGCCCCATCCGTCCACAAGGCACCACCATTATTGAAGCCGATGATGAAGTGTTCTTCGTCGCAGCAAGCAACCATATTCGCTCGGTAATGAGTGAGCTGCAGCGCCTAGAGAAGCCTTACCGCCGCATCATGATTGTGGGTGGTGGTAACATCGGCTCCAGTCTTGCCAAGCGCCTTGAGCAAAACTACAGCGTTAAACTGATTGAGCGCAGCTATCAACGTGCAGAGAAGCTGTCTGAAGAGCTAGAAAACACCATTGTCTTCTGTGGTGATGCCGCAGACCAAGAGCTGCTCGCAGAAGAAAACATCGATCAAGTCGATGTATTTATTGCACTCACCAACGAAGATGAAACCAACATCATGTCGGCGATGCTGGCGAAGAAAATGGGCGCAAAGAAGGTGATGGTGCTTATCCAGCGCGGTGCTTATGTTGACCTCGTCCAAGGCGGCACCATTGATGTCGCAATTTCTCCTCAGCAAGCAACGATTTCGGCTCTGCTTACTCATGTTCGTCGTGCGGATATCGTTAACGTATCTTCACTACGTCGCGGCGCGGCCGAAGCTATCGAAGCGGTTGCGCATGGTGATGAAACTACCTCCAAAGTGGTTGGCAAAGCCATTGGTGAAATCAAACTACCACCGGGTACCACCATTGGCGCGATTGTGCGTGGTGAAGAAGTATTGATTGCCCACGACCGAACCATTATCGAGCAAGATGACCACGTGGTGATGTTCTTGGTTGATAAGAAATACGTGCCTGATGTTGAGGCATTATTCCAGCCGAGCGCGTTCTTCTTGTAAGGCAATTTTATGGTTAACGCCCGTCCGGTCTCGTTCGTTATAGGGTTGGTGCTCTCTAAGCTCGCCCTATTTATGTACGTGCCGACTCTAGTCGCCTTCTTTACTGGTACTGATGGTTTCCTCGACTTTGGTCTTGCGGTCATCATTACTCACATCGCGGCTTTCCTATGCCTATCCATCGGCCGAACCAAGCACTTTAAATTGGGTGTTCGAGACATGTTCTTGATCACCAGTTTAGTGTGGACCATTGCCAGTGCGTTTGCGGCTCTGCCTTTTGTATTTATCAACCACATTAGCTTTACCGATGCCTACTTTGAGACCATGTCAGGCATCACTACCACCGGCTCAACCGTACTCAGCGGCCTCGATATTATGGCACCGAGTATCTTGCTGTGGCGCTCAATATTACAGTGGCTCGGCGGTATCGGCTTTATTGTGATGGCAGTAGCCGTCTTGCCGATGCTCAACGTCGGCGGGATGCGACTGTTCCAGACCGAGTCTTCCGACTGGTCTGATAAAAGTAGCCCGCGCGCGAAAACGGTCGCGAAAAACATTGTGATGGTGTATTTAGTGCTGACGGGACTGTGCTTGCTCGGCTACCTTGCTACCGGCATGAACCTATTCGATGCCATTAACCACTCGTTTACCACGTTATCCACGGGCGGCTACTCCACCTCTGATGGCTCAATGAACCACTTTTCAGAAGGGTCACATTGGGTCGGTACCGTGTTTATGTTCTTGGGCGGCTTACCCTTCTTGCTGTTTGTGGCTGCACTATCGAAACGCGACCCGAGAGTATTGTTTAATGACGCTCAAGTGCGCGGCTTTGGTTATCTATTCTTAGTAGCCAGTACGGTTGTGGCTCTTTGGCTGTTTATCGAGGACGGCTATGCGTTGGACGATGCCTTCCGCGTTTCTATGTTCAACATCGTCTCAGTAGTCACAACAACAGGATTTGGTTTAGAAGACTTCACCGCTTGGGGACCACTACCTTCAGTGGTGTTTGCATTTATGATGATGGTGGGGGCGTGCTCAGGTTCAACCTCTGGCGGCATTAAGATCTTCCGCTTTCAGATCGCAGTGACTCTACTACATAAACAGATGATGAAGCTTATTCACCCTTCTGGCGTGTTTGTACAGCGTTACAACCAACGACCAGTGAACGATGACATCGTGCGCTCAGTGGTGGCCTTTGGTTTGATGTTCTTTGTGACTATCATAGTCCTTGCAGGTGCACTCAGCGCAATGGGTCTAGATCCCACTACCAGTATCTCTGGCGCGATTACCGCCGTTGCCAATGTGGGACCAGGAATGGGCTCAATCATTGGCCCGACTGGAAACTTCGCACCACTTCCCGATGCGGCAAAATGGCTGCTGAGCTTAGGTATGTTGATGGGACGCTTGGAAATCCTCACGCTCATTGTACTGTTCTTCCCTGCATTCTGGCGCCGTTAATCGCGGCGTTATCTCGGTTACACGGGAGTCACGTACCAATACACAGCAAAAAAGTGACACGCCGCTCCCCCTAACACAAACAGATGCCAGATAGCGTGATTATAGGGTATGCGCTTGTTGGCGTAGAACACTACGCCCAGTGTGTAAATTGCCCCGCCGGCAGCGAGTAAGATTAGACCTGAAGGGTCAAGGTGTTTGGCAAGCTGGTAAATCACGATGAGCGATAGCCACCCCATCACCAGGTAAGTAATCAATGACGCACGTTTAAAGCGATAGACAAAAAACAGCTTCATGATAATGCCAATCACCGCAAGCGCCCAAATCACCACCATCAACCCAATCGCAAGTGGCGTGCGTAAACTCACCAGCATAAATGGGGTATAGCTACCCGCGATCAATAAGAAAATAGCGCAGTGATCAAAAGTCTTAAGCCAACGCTTGCTGCTCGGGTGCGGAATGGAGTGATACAAGGTTGAGGCGAGGAACAAGGTGATCATGCTGCCGCCATACAGACTCATGCTGGTCATGGTCATCACATCGGCACCAGCGGCCAGCGAGCGCTGCAATAGCAACACCAATCCTAGGATCGACAGCAAGATTCCAATGCCATGGGTAACACTGTTGGCCCACTCTTCACGTGCGCTGTAGTGGGAAGTTATCGTCGACATGCCCGCATACTCTCATTTTGGTCACAAAATCAGAGTATGCCACATTCAGCGAACATGCGTTAGCTCAAAGTTAGGTAGTTTGCTCTAAGTAGTCTAGAACCTGTTTGCCCGCTTCTTCACCAGAAAGAGTACTTGGTAAAGTGAGCTCGCGTTTGAGCTGACCAAGACCAATCAAGCTAGACAGCATACCCTTGATTCCTTCTTTGTTGCGGTCGATCTCGAACCACAACTTGAGTTCATCCTCACTTCGATACGCAATGATCTCCAACTCTCGCCAGCGACCGTGGTAAGGGCCTGTGGTTGGCACAAACTCAAATTCTTGAACAAAGGGCATGGCAAAGCCTTTTGCTGCTTCGCATTCCACTTGGCGTATGCGCAGCCCTTGATCTTCAAGCGCGACAAAAATGCCATCTATGAGAGGATCGGGGCGAACGGTCAGCATATCTTTGTCTTTCGGATCCGCTGCCATAGCAATATCAAGGCCGGTCTCTAACCACACACGTGAGTCGCCGATTGTCACCGGTGTATTCCATGGCACGTCCAGTTCAACGTCAAAGTCACGGGTTTCTCCCGGCTCTATGGTAAAGGCATACGGCAACGTCCAGGATTGTAGTTCATAGGTTTTAGAGACTTTCTTTTTTGGCGCGCCAGGATGGTTACTGTTGTCATTTTGGTTTTGCGCTACCTCGTCGATGTAGCGACAGCAGAGCTTAAGCTTGATGTTGTCTACTGTTTGCGCGGTTTTACCACCATAAACATGAATGGTCACTTTTGCGGTTTCACCTGGATGGAGAAACTCTTGATGCAGAACAGAGTCAACTTTGGCTGCCCCTATTCCAAAACTTGCTAAGGTTTTTTTGAAAAAAGACATTCTTAGTTCCCTTTATAACCAAAGACACAGCTAGTGTTGTATCGTAAATCGCGAGAGAAAACAAACGTTACGCGCACAGAGTCAGTGAAGAAAAAATAACCACTTTTTTTATGAGATCTATCGAATATCCAGACGCTTACTGCTATTCTAAGCGTGGTGTGCATGCACACCGTTATTCCTGATTACTTATTTGGAGTGGCATCAGTCAAAAAAGAGCGACATTGGGTGTCTATTCAGTGTTTCTCATAGGTGATCAGGCCATGTATTTGGCAACGGAATTGCCTGACTTGTTAGGTTACAACAATATGCGCCCAACACCCGTCAGGTTTTCGTACTCGGCTAACCGTAGTGCGTTAATGCGTCGTCGCAGTGGTTTTGTCGCTGCACCTGTCGCGAAAAAAGTCGCTCCTTCAATGACCCTCGTTGAGCAAGGTGTCCGAATGACATCTACGCCAGCAAGCATTGTTAAGGCAGCTTAATAAAAAGCGCAGTCTGTCTGCGCTTTTTTTTGTCTTCCATTTCGCCACATATTGGTATTCTCAATGATATTTGATACTTTTACTCAAAAATACCTATAAATTTTGTGGAGAAAGTTATGAAGTGTCACCGCGTCAACGAACTAATTGAGCTCATTCACCCAGAATGGCAAAAAGATTCCGATCTCAATCTGCTTGAGTTCCTAGTTAAACTTGCTCAAGAGGCAGGCTACGAAGGCAAACTCGAAGATCTCACTGATGATGTGCTTATCTACCATCTCAAGATGCGCAACAGCAAAAAAGACGAGATGATCCCTGGTCTCGCCAAAGACCAAGAAGATGATTTCAAGACTGCTTTGCTCAAGGCTCGCGGCATCATAAAATAACTATGAGTTATAAAAACGACCCTTGATAGGGTCGTTTTTTCTATGACCGCTCACGCATTTTGTTGTTAAAGGTTGATAGCCCTAAAGAAATGAAATTGTTATCAAGGTTATAATCCTTGGGTTTTCATACTGCGTACTGAATAGCACTGCCGAATAATGTGGCATGACACCGTACACAGTTACTGCAATGTCGGAAAAGATAGAGTGTGTACGAAACACACCGTCAGCCCAAGAAGGACACTCAACAATGAGTCAGGACAAAATCGACGTAAAGGATGTAACGCCTAAAACGTTCAACCCGAAAACCCACAAAGGCAACGGCGACAGATTCAACCCAAGCAATCGGATCTATGTACGCGAAAGCAAAGGCACCTTTCAAAAGCTCAGACGCTATGGCGGCTGGTTTTTACTCGTGCTATTTGCCATCATCCCATGGATACCTTACGGCGAGAGACAAGCGGTACTGCTCGATATCGGTAATCAGCAGTTTAACTTTTTTGGTACCACCCTTTATCCGCAAGATCTCACCCTGCTTGCGCTGCTATTTGTAGTTGCGGCCTTTGCCCTATTCTTTATTACCACTTTCTTAGGTCGCGTATGGTGTGGGTATTTATGCCCGCAAACCGTGTGGACCTTTATGTATATCTGGTTTGAAGAGAAACTCGAAGGCAGTGCCAATAAGCGCCGCAAGCAAGACAGCGGCAAGCTCACCAGTAACCTCATCGCACGCAAAGGGCTCAAGCATGCCGCTTGGATAGCGATCGCTCTTGCCACCGGCTTTACCTTTACTGGCTACTTTGTGCCGATTGGGCCGCTCGTTAGTGACTTCTTTACCTTCAATGCCAGCTTTTGGCCCGTGTTCTGGGTCGTGTTCTTCGCGGCTTGTACCTACGCTAATGCTGGCTGGATGCGCTCTATTATGTGTATCCATATGTGTCCGTATGCGCGTTTCCAGTCGGCGATGTTCGACAAAGACACCTTCATCGTCGGTTACGATACTAAGCGCGGAGAAAAGCGTGGTCCTCGCTCTCGCAAAGCGGATCCGAAACCACTTGGACTGGGCGACTGTATCGACTGTGATCTCTGTGTGCAGGTCTGCCCAACCGGTATCGATATTCGCGATGGCCTGCAATATGAATGTATTAACTGCGGCGCCTGTATCGATGCCTGTGACAAAACCATGGATCGCATGGGCTACGACAAGGGGCTGATCAGCTACACCACCGAGCACCGTTTATCGGGCAAACACACCAAAGTAATGCGACCAAAACTGCTCGGCTATGGTGCGGTGTTAATGGTCATGATTGCGCTGTTCTTTGTTCAAGTGTCGGCGGTCGATCCTGCAGGTCTCAGTGTACTGCGTGATCGCAACCAGCTGTTCCGAGTGAACAGCGACGGCTTAGTTGAAAACACCTACACCCTAAAAGTCATCAATAAAACTCAGCAAGAGCAGCAGTACACGTTAAGTGTTTCTGGTCTAGAAGATGCGACTTGGTATGGTAGACAAACCATTACCGTTGAGCCCGGTGAAGTGTACAACCTGCCAATGAGCCTTGGCGCCGATCCGGATGCGCTAAGTTCACCTGTCTCGACAATTCAGTTTATACTGAGTGACAGCAGCGACTTCTCCGTACAAGTGGAAAGTCGATTTATCAAAAAGCTCTAGCTCTCTAGCAGCAACCAATAATAGGAAAGGGCTCGGCAACGAGCCCTTTTATCATCACAATGACAGATACTGCGTTTAACTTTGACGCCCTCACTCCCGATTTCATGTGGTACGCCCTTGAAAGTATTGGTGTCAGAGCCGAGTCCGGCTTACTTCCTCTCAACAGCTATGAAAACCGTGTGTATCAGTTCACCGATGAAGAGCGTAAGCGCTACGTGGTTAAGTTCTATCGCCCCCAGCGTTGGAGCCAAGCACAAATCCAAGAAGAGCACGATTTTGCTCATGAACTGCTAGACCACGAAGTCCCTGTCTCTGCGCCCTTAATCATCAACGGCCAGAGCATTCATGAATATCAAGGTTATCTGTTTACCCTGTTTGCTAGCGAAGGCGGCCGACAGTTTGAGGTGGATAACCTTGAGCAAATTGAGTGGGTAGGACGCTTCCTAGGTCGCATCCACAAAGTCGGCGCTAGTAAGCCTTTTGAGCATCGTCCAACGATAGGACTGGAAGAATACTTGTACCAGCCACGCAAGCTGCTTCAAAACTCTAGCTTTATTCCTATGCATCTAGAAAACGCCTTCTTTAGCGATTTAGATATGCTGATCGGCCAAATTGAAACTCACTGGCAACCCGCTGAGACCATCAGACTGCACGGCGACTGCCATCCAGGTAATATCTTATGGCGCGATGGTCCATTGTTTGTCGATCTTGACGATTCACGCAATGGCCCCGCAATTCAAGATTTGTGGATGCTGCTCAACGGCGATCGTCACGACAAACTGATGCAGCTCGACGTGTTATTGGAGGGCTATCAAGAATTTAGTGAACTGCCTAGCGGTCAATTGAAACTTATTGAACCATTACGCGGTCTACGTATAGTGCACTACATGGCATGGCTCGCCAAACGCTGGCACGATCCGGCGTTCCCACAAGCGTTTCCGTGGTTTAATGACGCGAAATACTGGGAAGGTCAGGTTCTTGGTTTTAAAGAGCAAATTGCCGCTCTTAACGAAAAGCCACTTTCATTGCAGCCGCAGTGGTGACAAACTAATTGAAATCCATCAACAGGATTTTGAGTTTTACACATGGAGAAAATAATGAAAAAAATCATCGCACTTTTTGCGACGCTACTCGTCAGCTTAAGCGTCTGTGCCGCTCAGTTTGAAGAAGGTAAACACTATAAAGTGTTGGAATTGGAAAAGTCCTCGAAGCCAATCGTGACTGAGTTCTTCTCATTCTACTGTCCGCACTGTAACAGCTTTGAGCCTATCATCGCTCAGCTGAAAAAGAAGATCCCTGCCGACGCTAAGTTCCAGAAAAACCACGTTTCCTTCATGGGTGGTCCAATGGGTCTTTCAATGAGTAAGGCTTACGCGACGATGATTGCACTCAAAATCGAAGACAAGATGACACCAGTGCTATTTAACCGCATTCACAACCTTCAGAAGCCACCTAAAAACGATGAAGAACTGCGTCAAATTTTCCTAGATGAAGGTGTTGATGCTAAGAAGTTCGATTCAGCATTTAATGGTTTTGCCGTTGATTCCATGGTTCGTCGCTTCGACAAGCAATTTAAAGATAGCGGCCTAACAGGTGTTCCTGCGGTTATCGTCAACAACAAGTACCTGGTTGAAGCCGGTGGCATTACCTCTCTTGATGAGTACTTCGAGCTGGTTAACTTCCTATTGAAAAAATAACCCCACTCTAAAAAGAAAAATCGAGCCTGATATCAATCAGGCTCGGTTTTTTATTTACGATGAATCTCTTTCAATACGTCATCTTTTTGCTGCCAGATATCCCCAAGCCATTGCTGGAAACGACGCTTATAGGGCTTGTCGTTGAAGTAGTCTCCCGATACGTTTTCATCTAGGGGCAAAGTACGCACTTTGACCACTATCTTGCTCATGTTACCCATTAGCGCCGCTTTAAACGGCTCTACTCTATTTTCTGGGTAGGCCAAGGTGACATCGATAATGCTATCAAACTGCTCACCCATCGCGGCCAATGTATACGCGATACCGCCTGACTTAGGTTGTAGCAAATGCTGGTAGCCCGCCTTGCTTCGCTTTTGCTTCTCAGTGGTAAAGCGCGTGCCTTCTACATAATTCACCACCGTTGTTGGCGTATCTTTAAATTTGGCGCAAGAGCGACGCGTGGTTTCCAAATCTTGGCCACGCTTTTCTGGATGTTTGATTAAATATTCACGGGAGTAGCGCTTCATAAACGGCATGTTAAGCGCCCAGCAGGCCATACCGACAAATGGAACATACAAAAGTTGCTGCTTAAGAAAGAACTTAGGCATAGGAATGCGATCTTTAAACACGCTACATAGCACGACGATATCCGTCCAACTCAGGTGATTGCTGATCATCAAATACCAGCCATCTTTTCGCAGCGCTTCAATACCTTCGACCTCCCATTCAAGCTTAGGGTTTATCAATCGAAGTATCCCGTGATTAATCGTTGCCCATAACCACATAAATTTATTCGCAAGCGCAGTACACAATGCCTGAATAGGCTTAAACGGCAGCACCAGCTTGATCAGCCCAAAACCTAGAATGGGGATCGAACAAAATGCGGTATTGAGGATGACGAGCGACGAACTCATTACAAAAATTAGGTATCCAAGCATATCTAACGTTCTATGAAGTATTTGTAACAGTTTTATGGCGGTTAATTGTACAAGGGGAGACGCCCTGCGCAACGATTAATTTATTGGTCTGATTTGTGTTGTAACTTGCAAAAAACAAACTTATTGTGAACCAATAACATAACATAAACATATAATTACAACCGTTACCTCAAAATCAGAATGTGATAAGGAATCGTTATGAAAAGGGCATGGAGTGTCTTAGCAGTGTCACTGAGTGTTGTCTCTTATGGTGCTGTAGCTAAATTAGGAGAAAGTAATGGCTTTAGTGGAGAAATTGCACTAAACGCCGCTTACTCGAGCAAAACGTCAAACCTTAGTAACACCGACGATGAATTTCAAACCTATACCGGTGAGGCGCAAGAGAACAGCAGCGCCTTAGTTCTGCCACTGGGAAATGTTCAATACACCTGGGGTTCACGTTCCAACCACCAAGTATTCCTAGGTACCTCTCGAGCCGACGTTGCGGTGGGTACGCTGGCACTTGAAACTGGCTACCGCTATCAGTTCCAAGATGGGACTAAGTGGAGTCTGGCGATTTTGCCAACCATTCTTGAAGGTGAGGTATGGCGCGATCCTTACCTTGAAAACCAAGCTCGAAGCACCACCGATGAGAAAGGCACGGCCTATCGTATGCAAATCGATAACATCGCCGGCTCGCTATTTAGCCTCGACCTTGCATATGGTAAACGCGAGTTGGACACAGAGCTGTCTGGCTCTGGCGCAAACTTAACCCCAGCGCAAATGGCGACACTCGACAGAAACGCCGATGTTTTCTACGGCAAATTCAAAATGATGCTGCCAGTCAACAAAGGTGTTTTACTGTTCCCTGCGCTCATTTACACCCAACAAGATGCGAATGGCAGCGCGATGAAGAGCAACACTTATGGCGCAGAAGTTTCGTCATTTATCTCCGCTGGCAATCACCAATTTGCTTTCACATTCACGTATCTCAACCGTCAATATGATGGTGCGAACCCAGTGTTCGACAATATCACTCGAGAAGACGATGAATGGAAAGCGTTTTTGGCGTATGAATATCCGGGCATCTTCTATGCGGACAACCTCTCTTTGGTCGCATTCGGTGGCGTGAACAACAGCAGCTCCAATATTGCCTTCTATGATGAGAAAGATTGGATCACGTCTGTGGGCCTAAATTGGGAGTTCTAATAGAACCCGAAGCGAAGCATTAAAACTATCAATATATGGCTTAACAAAACATGTTGTTAAGCCATTTTTTGTCATTAAAGTATCCGCATAAAATATAGGTGCTTGGATTGAGCACTCTAATGAGCCTACTGACGGATATTGTATGACCAAGTTTAAGCCCCTCGTTTCCATAGCCCTATTGACTGTTATCAGCCAATCCGCCATCGCAGCATTGGCGCCAGAGTCAGGCTTTAGTGGCGATATCTCCATCAGTAATGCGCAAATCGGTGACAAGTCCAACTTCGTTGCCAGCTCCGATCCCAAGATCAGCAGCGCCGAAGAAGCCTATGATGAATTCTGGATGCCGCTGGGCATGGTCAAATACACCTATGGTGCGAAGCGGGACAAAGAATGGTTTGTCGGTACATCGCGCAATGACATTGCGGTCGGCACCTTTGTACTCGAAGGTGGGTATCGTCAGCAGCTCGAAGATGGCTCTATTTGGAGCGTCTCCTACCTTCCAACCGTCATTGGAGAGCCAATCTGGAAAAACCCTTACGTGGGTGCTGACCAACTTGAAGAGACAGAGGCCAAAGGCGAGGCTTACCGCTTACAGATTGAGAACATTGCGGGCTCATTATTCACACTCGATATGGCCTATGGCAACCGCGAAGTGACTGGTGAAAGTTCTGCGACCAACCTCAACCATAATCTGTCTAACCAGTATGACCGAAACAGTGATATGTATTACGCCAAAGGCTCCTACACGCTCGCGATGAGTGATACCTGGACACTGTTTCCTTCACTCATTTACTTGCTTGATGATGCCAAGGGCGAAGCGATGAATAACCAAGGTGCCGGCGGTGAGCTTACCGCTCTGTATGCGCATAAAAAACATAGCATTGCGGCAACCATGAGCTACATGAATCATGAGTATCGTGGACAAAACGCCATCTTCGAACAGTCAGGCCGTATCGATGACAAGTACAGCGCGTTCCTCGCCTATGAGTACCTTGCGCTGCAATCTCTATCACTAATATCACTTTCAGGCTACAACGCGACAGACTCCTCTATCGCATTCTATGATTCCGCTGACTGGATCACTTCTATCGGTGTGAACTTCGCCTTCTAACTACACCGCTTGCGCGGTGAGCTGCTTGAGTAGCCGATCCATGGCGCGATAACCCAGCGCTTCTGCAATATGAGCCCTTCGTATGGTGGGCTCATTGGCAAGATCGGCAATCGTACGCGCCACTTTGATGATTCGATGATAAGCACGAATCGACAAGCCAAGTCGATGTAAGGCATTTTCCAAAAACTCAGCATCGGCTTTTTCTAAGCGGCAATAATGTTCTATTTCTCGGCTTTGCAGCAGGGCATTCACTTTGCCGCTGCGCGATAACATCGTCTCTCTTGCAACCAACACACGTTGCTTCACGGTTTGCGTCGTTTCTCCTCTATCTCCTCCTTCAGCTAAGGTGCCTTTAGGCAGTGAGGGGATCTCAATCGACATATCAAATCGGTCGAGCAGCGGCCCAGACAAACGACTCAAATAGCGAAGGATAATTTGCGGATTCGTTCGGGATTGATTGCCCTCGTAATAACCTGTTGGGCTTGGATTTAACGCACCAACTAATTGAAAGCGAGCTGGAAAGCGGGTTTTTCCTTGTGCACGAGAAATAATGATCTCACCGGATTCCAGTGGCTCACGCAGTGAGTCTAGTACTTTGCGTTCGAACTCCGGCATCTCATCTAAAAACAGCAATCCATTGTGTGCCAAAGAGATCTCCCCTGGCCGAGGGATAGAGCCACCACCAACAAGCGCCGCCATTGAACTCGAATGGTGAGGCGCCCTAAAAGGTCTGGTTTTCCAGTTGCTCTCGTTAATTTCTTGCTGAGTGAGTGAAGCCACCGAGGCCGTTTCCATGGCTTCATCTTCGCTCATCTCCGGCAATAAATCACAAAGTCGAGAGGCCAGCATGGTTTTCCCTGTGCCGGGAGGGCCGAGAAAAAGTAAATTGTGATTACCCGCCGCGGCAATCTCCAATGCTCTTTTTCCTTGCTGCTGACCAATGATATCTTGCAAATCACGGTTCTTTGTCGCCGCTTGAACAACAGGCTCGCTGGTCACCAATGAAAGAGTTTGCTGCCCCATGAGATAACTGCACACATCCAGCAATGAAGACGCCGACTTATGATTATCTTTGCCAACCAGTGCCGCTTGATCGCCATTATCTTCAGGTACCAACAAGCAGCGCTGCGCTTTATTCGCTGCGAGCGCGGCAGGCAATACACCTTTCACGGTTCTGAGCTCCCCCGACAATGCCAACTCCCCAACAAATTCATGCGCCAGCAGTTTATCGTGAGGCAGTTGATCGGAAGCCGCCAGTATTCCTAACGCGATTGGCAAATCAAAGCGGCCGCCTTCTTTGGGGAGATCTGCGGGGGCGAGATTCACGGTGATTCTTTTGGCGGGAAACTCGAAACGAGAATTGATGATCGCACTACGAACTCTATCCTTAGATTCTTTGACCGTCGTCTCGGGAAGTCCTACTAGTGTAAAGCCTGGCATGCCATTACTGATGTGCACTTCCACTGTCACCAGAGGAGCCTCCACACCAACACTGGCACGGCTGTAAATAATAGATAATCCCATATATTCCCTTTTTTATTCCAACTTATCTTTGTCTAACGATTAAAATTCAGATTTTTATATATACCCTATGTTATAACTCGACATTTAATGCTGAGTAAATGTGAAGAAAGTATGATTTTTTGCTTGTCAGCTAACAGAAATATGTGATACCACTAGTGACGCAAACATTTTCGTTAGACACGACACAACGAATAGAAAACAAAATAATGACTTTTAACGCACACTCTCACACTCTGATTAACCTGATTATTGTGGTCCTGATTGGCACCGCACGGGGGAATGTGGGCGTTAAATAGCCACAAGATTTTAAAAACCCCCGCACTGAAAAGTCCGGGGGTTTTTTTACAAACTCAAAATAGTAATTTGATAGTGATCACTCATTGACAGCCAGATAGGCTGAGATGACAGGAAGAAATGGAGCACAACATGTGCAAGCAAACAACAAATCGTCACGAAAATCGTGGCACTCAAGGAGGCTATAATGACAGGTGCTGAGTTAGTTGTAGCCGCATTGAAGCAACAAGGTATCGAGACCGTATTTGGTTACCCAGGTGGTGCCATCATGCCAATCTACGATGCCTTGTATGACGGTGGTGTGGAACATATCCTTTGCCGACACGAACAAGGCGCTGCAATGGCTGCCATCGGTATGGCAAGAGCCACCAAAGATGTTGCTGTTTGCATGGCGACTTCTGGCCCTGGAGCCACCAACCTTGTTACCGGCCTTGCCGACGCTTTCCTTGATTCTATCCCTCTCGTTGCTATTACTGGCCAAGTTGCTAGTTCACATATCGGTACTGATGCCTTCCAAGAAATGGATGTGATTGGTATGTCTCTATCGTGTACTAAACACAGCTACCTTGTGACTGATATCAATGAGCTTGCTCCAACTCTAGCCGAAGCATTTGAAGTTGCTAAAGCAGGCAGACCTGGTCCTGTCATCGTTGATATCGCCAAAGATGTCCAACTTGCTAATGCTCCGGTCGAGGTTCTTCCTCCATTTACGCCACCCGCTATCCCTGTCGCTGACGAGCAGCAAGTAAAACGTGCGCAGCAATTGCTTGATGAAAGCTCTCGCCCAGTACTGTATGTCGGTGGTGGTGTTCAGCTTGCTGATGCTACAGAGTCCGTTCGCGAGTTTTTGCGCATCAACCCAATGCCAAGTGTCAGCACACTAAAGGGCCTAGGTACGATCGATCGACATGACCCTCACTATCTCGGCATGCTCGGTATGCATGGCACTAAAGCAGCAAATCTAGTCGTACAAGAGTGTGACCTACTGATCGTAGTTGGTGCTCGCTTTGATGACCGAGTGACCGGTAAGCTCGATACCTTCGCACCTCATGCGAAAGTCATTCATATCGATATCGATGCCGCAGAATTCAACAAACTTCGTGAAGCGCACGCAGCGCTGCGTGGTGATATCAATGTGATTTTGCCGCAACTTGAGCTTTCAAAAGACATCAACGCATGGGCACATCACAGTGAAAGCCTGCGCTCTGGGTTTAAATGGCGCTATGACCACCCAGGCGATCTGATTTTTGCCCCGCTGCTTCTTAAGCAGCTATCGGACATGATGCCGGAGAACTCCATCGTCTCGACCGACGTAGGTCAGCACCAAATGTGGGCAGCTCAGCACATCCAACCAAGACTACCTGAAAACTTTATCACTTCAGCAGGTCTTGGCACCATGGGCTTTGGTCTACCTGCCGCCATGGGCGCAGCTGTAGGCCGTCCAGAGGACCAATCGGTTCTGATTACTGGTGATGGTTCATTCATGATGAATGTTCAAGAGCTCGGCACCCTAAAGCGTCGCCAAATCCCAGTAAAAATTGTGCTGTTAAATAACCAACGTCTTGGTATGGTAAGGCAGTGGCAGTCACTGTTTTTCGACGGTCGACACAGTGAAACGATTTTGGATGACAACCCTGATTTTGTCATGCTTGCTAAAGCATTTGATATCCCAGGCAAGACCATCACTCGCAAAGAAGAAGTCGAGCCAGCACTGAAAGAGATGCTGGAGTCTAAGACCTCTTACATGCTGCACGTGTTGATCGACGAAGAAGAAAACGTATGGCCTTTGGTTCCACCAGGTGCCTCAAATAGTGACATGCTGGAGAATACCTAATGGACAGATATCTACTAGACATCAAAGCCGATGACAAACCTGTCTTGCTTGAGCGCGTATTGCGCGTTATTCGCCATCGTGGCTTTATTATCAAACAAGTGGCTGCAACCCAAAACCATGAGAGTAAGGTTGCTAGCGTTGAGATCATTGTAGACAGCGATCGTCCAATCACTACCTTGATCAACCAAATTGAGAAACTGTGGGACATCAGAACCATTGAGGTCACCGAACTTAAAAACAACGAACTGACCAATCACAACCTACAAGAACAGAATGCATAAGGAAGGAATGCTAAATGGCTACTAAAACAGCAGATTTTATTTGGTTTAACGGTGAGATGGTTCCATGGGCAGAGGCGAACGTTCACGTCCTGACTCACGCAATGCACTATGGCACATCTGTTTTTGAAGGGGTTCGCTGTTACAACACGCCAAAAGGGCCTGTGGTATTCCGTCATCCTGAACACGCAAAGCGTCTAAAAGATTCTGCAAAAATTTATCGCTTCCCTATTCCTTTCACTGAAGAAGAAATCATGGAAGCGACGCGCGAAACACTGCGTCAAAACAAACTTGAGTCAGCGTATATTCGCCCACTTGGCTTCGTTGGTAATGTCGGTCTGGGTGTTTGCCCACCTGAAGGCACAGAAATGGAGCTGATCATCGCTGCATTCCCATGGGGCTCTTACCTAGGCGAAGAAGCACTAGCCAGTGGCGTTGATGCGATGATTTCAAGCTGGAACCGCGCAGCACCAAATACGATTCCAACAGCAGCGAAAGCCGGTGGTAACTACCTGTCTTCACTATTGGTTGGTGGTGAAGCTCGTCGTCATGGCTACGATGAGGGTATCGCGCTAAGTGTGGATGGTTACCTATCAGAAGGTGCGGGCGAGAACATTTTCGTGGTTAAAGATGGCGTAATTACTACTCCACCAGCAACCAGCGCAATTCTTCCTGGTATTACACGTGACTCCATCATGACGCTTGCTAAAGACATGGGTTATGAAGTTCGTGAAGCGAACATTGCTCGTGAAGCGCTTTACCTTGCAGACGAAGTATTCATGACTGGTACCGCAGCTGAAATCGTTCCAGTACGTACCATCGACAAGATCGAGGTAGGTGACGGCAAACGCGGGCCAATCACTAAAGTGATGCAAGATGCCTACTTTGGCCTATTTAACGGCACCACGGAAGATAAGTGGGGCTGGTTGGACTACGTCTACCCAGAAAACAACCAAGCTAAATAAGGACACATACCATGCCTAAATACAGATCAGCGACCACGACTCACGGACGCAATATGGCTGGCGCTCGTGCCCTATGGCGCGCAACCGGTGTAAAAGACGAAGATTTTGGTAAGCCAATCATCGCCGTTGTAAACTCATTCACACAATTCGTACCAGGCCATGTTCACTTAAAGGATATGGGACAACTGGTCGCTCGTGAGATTGAAAAGTCAGGTGGTATCGCAAAAGAATTCAACACCATCGCGGTTGACGATGGCATTGCGATGGGCCACGGCGGCATGCTTTACTCACTGCCATCGCGTGAATTGATTGCTGATTCCGTTGAATATATGGTCAACGCACACTGCGCCGATGCAATGGTATGTATCTCAAACTGTGACAAAATTACTCCTGGGATGCTAATGGCATCCATGCGTTTGAATATTCCAGTGATATTTGTCTCTGGTGGTCCGATGGAAGCAGGTAAAACGAAACTGTCTGATCAGATCATCAAACTGGACTTAGTCGATGCCATGATCCAAGGCGCCGATCCAAAAGTTTCCGACGAACAAAGTGAACAGATTGAGCGCTCAGCTTGCCCGACATGTGGCTCTTGCTCTGGTATGTTTACGGCTAACTCAATGAACTGCCTAACCGAAGCTCTGGGTTTATCTCAACCAGGTAACGGTTCAATGCTCGCAACACACGCAGACCGCGAGCAACTGTTCCTTAATGCCGGTAAACGCATTGTTGATTTGACTCGTCGCTACTATGAACAAGACGACCAATCAGCACTACCACGCAATATCGCCACGTTTGATGCATTTGAAAATGCGATGGCGCTGGATATCGCAATGGGTGGCTCAACCAATACTATCCTCCACCTATTGGCGGCCGCTCAAGAAGGTGACGTCGATTTTGATATGGAAGACATTGATCGCCTATCTCGTAAAGTTCCACACTTATGTAAAGTGGCGCCTTCGACACAGAAATACCACATGGAAGATGTGCACCGAGCGGGTGGTGTTATGGCTATCCTAGGTGAGCTCGATCGTGCCGGACTGCTACACAATCAGGCACGTACTGTGTTAGGACTGTCAATGGAAGAGCAGCTTGCGCAATACGATATCATGCAAACTGAAGACGCTGATGTGCTCAAATTCTTCCGCGCTGGACCTGCTGGCATTCGCACCACTCAAGCCTTCTCGCAAGATTGTCGCTGGGATCGCCTTGACGACGATCGTGAGCAAGGGTGTATTCGAACTAAAGACAACGCGTTCAGTCAGGAAGGTGGTCTAGCCGTGCTGAAAGGCAATATCGCCCTTGACGGCTGTATTGTTAAAACAGCAGGTGTGGATGAAAGCATCCATAAGTTCCAAGGCCCTGCGGTGGTATTCGAAAGCCAAGAAGATGCAGTAGATGGCATCCTAGGCGGTAAAGTGAAAGCCGGTGATGTCGTGATTATCCGCTACGAAGGCCCAAAAGGCGGTCCGGGCATGCAAGAGATGCTGTACCCAACCACTTACCTAAAATCTATGGGTCTAGGTAAAGAGTGTGCACTACTGACTGACGGCCGCTTCTCTGGCGG
Source organism: Vibrio sp. CB1-5 (assembly GCF_059412285.1). Lineage (NCBI taxonomy): Bacteria > Pseudomonadati > Pseudomonadota > Gammaproteobacteria > Vibrionales > Vibrionaceae > Vibrio > Vibrio sp. CB1-5. The sequence goes on from NZ_JBJHPB010000025.1 coordinate 29,882, forward strand.
TACATCGGGTCTTTCTATCGGTCACGCTTCTCCAGAAGCCGCCAATGGCGGTACGATTGGCTTGGTGAAAGATGGCGATCTGATCAACATCGATATTCCAAATCGTGAGATCACACTTGTTGTTTCTGAAGACGAGCTAGCCGCTCGCCGCGCAGAGCAAGACAAGCTTGGCTGGAAACCGGCTGATCGTGAGCGTACGGTTTCTCTAGCATTGAAAGCCTACGCCAATCTTGCCACCAGCGCCGACAAAGGTGCGGTACGTGATAAGTCCAAACTCGAGGGCTAATCATGAGTGACGTAGATAATCATCCCGTATCTGGCGCAGATTATCTGCGTCAGGTTCTCAGAGCACCTGTCTACGAAGTGGCGACCGTATCGCCACTTCAAGATATGCCTAGACTCGGCGCTCGCATCGGCAACCAAGTCCAAATCAAGCGTGAAGACAGACAGCCTGTACACTCGTTCAAGCTTCGCGGCGCCTACAACATGGTGGCGAACCTTAGCGATGAACAAAAGCGTGCGGGTGTGATTGCCGCTTCGGCAGGTAACCACGCTCAAGGCATGGCGCTATCAGGCACCAAGCTGGGTATCAACACCACCATCGTAATGCCAAAAACCACACCAGACATCAAGGTAGAGGCGGTACGCGGCTTTGGTGGCAACGTGGTACTTCACGGCAGCAACTTTGATGAGGCGAAAGCGGAAGCCGAGCGTCTATCAAAAGAGCATGGCTATACCTTTGTTCCCCCTTTCGATCACCCTTTGGTGATTGCAGGACAAGGCACTATCGGTATGGAAATGCTGCAGCAAAATGGTCATCTTGATTACATCTTTGTCCCTGTGGGCGGCGGTGGTCTGGCAGCGGGTGTCGCCGTGCTGGTTAAGCAGCTTATGCCTGAAATCAAAGTGATCGCGGTTGAACCTGAAGATTCAGCTTGCCTTAAAGCCGCTCTTGATGCCGGTGAACCCGTTGTACTTGATCAAGTGAGCATGTTTGCTGACGGCGTGGCAGTGAAGATCATCGGTAACGAGACCTTTAGACTGTGTCAGCAGTACATTGATGGCCACATTACCGTATCTAGCGATGAGATTTGCTCTGCGGTAAAAGATATCTTTGAAGACACTCGTGCCATTGCTGAGCCTTCTGGCGCATTGGCGTTGGCTGGCCTAAAGAAATTTGCCGAAAAGCATCAACTGAAGGACAAGCAGCTTGGTACCGTGCTTTCTGGCGCGAACACCAACTTCCATGGTCTACGCTATGTTTCTGAGCGCTGTGAACTGGGTGAAAAACGTGAGGGCTTACTCGCAGTGACTATCCCGGAGCGCCAAGGTGCTTTCTTTGAGTTCTGCAATATCATTGGTGGGCGTGCTGTTACTGAGTTTAACTACCGCTACAACGACGATGATCTCGCAAATATCTTTGTCGGTGTAAGACTGGTTGGCGGCCAAGATGAGCTTGATAGCATCATTAGCGACCTGCGAACAGGTGGCTATCCTGTCGCAGATCTCTCTGATGATGAAATGGCGAAACTGCATATTCGCTATATGATCGGCGGTAAACCATCTAAGCAGCTTAAAGAGCGCTTATATAGCTTTGAGTTCCCAGAATACCCGGGTGCTCTGCTTAAGTTCTTGAGCACGCTGGGTACGCATTGGAACATTAGCCTGTTCAATTATCGCAACCATGGTGCCGACTACGGCCGCGTATTGTGTGGATTTGAACTTGAGGATAGCGATCTTAGCGAGTTCTCAACTCACCTTCGAGAGCTTGGCTACCAGTGTAAAGATGAAACGGATAACCCGTCCTATAAATTCTTCTTATCCTAGGCCGATAATAAAGATCAACGGGAAGTTATTGCTTCCCGTTTTTTATTCCAACCAATCTCGATAAAGCTTATCTTCCTCACCAAGGTAATCAAGTAACCACTCTAGTAGCTTATGGTTATCATGCTTTCTCCACACCATGCAGCATTCGCTGGATAGTTTAGCATCCGGTAGGACTCGCTCGACCAACAAGCCTTGCTGAACCAGCGGTCTCGCCATATGACTTGGCATATAGCCAATTCCTACATGACTTTTCAGACACTCAATCGCAGTAAACCAGTTTGGCAGCAACAAGCGGCGCTGCTGTGGGTAGTGCTCAGTATGACGCTTAGGTAGCTCGCGTGAGGTGTCATCAATACAGATGGCTGGATATTGGCTTACGATCGACTCATCCAAGACATCCACAAGCGCGCAAGGATGAGTGGGCGACATCACCAGAGCCCAATCTAGGCTACCTATTTTTTTGACTCCATACTCACCACTCACTGGCACGGCGGATGTGGCACCAATAACGATATCTGCGCGTTCTTGGGATATTGCCTCCCAAGCGCCATTGTAGACTTCCATATTGATCTGCAGCTCAGCAAACTCAAACTCGCGATAGAAGTCTTCAATCAGCTCTGAAAGCTTATCGACCTTAACGATATTGTCTAAGGTCAGCTTTAAGCTATTTTGCCAGCCTTGTGCTGTACGGCGAGTTTGATGAGTAAGCTCATCCATACGGCGCAACATCTGACGAGCTTCCAATATGAACACTTCCCCGGCTGGCGTCAATTCGACTTTACGTGGCAAACGAGTAAAGAGTTGTACACCAAGCTCTTGCTCTATTTGGCGCACACTATAGCTAATCGCAGAAGGGACTTTATGCAGCACTTGCGCTGCCGCGCTGAAACTCCCCAGATGCGCAACGGCATCGAGCATTTCTAGTGAAGAACGTGAGTACATAACTAGCTTTCAAAAATTTTGATGGATAACCACAAAATATAGCGTTTTATTTTTCTTTTTTCCAAAAATAGAATACCCGTCATCAGCAGTATGGGCTGGCGCCAAACCATTCCTGTGAAATTATTTCAAGGAATAACAATGAAAATCTCTAAACTTCAACTTATCTACTTATCCGCATTGTCCATGTTGGGCTTTATTGCCACGGATATGTATTTGCCTGCGTTTAAACTTATTGAGCAGGACTTTGCCACCGGGCCCGAGCAGATCGCGTTATCACTGACGGTGTTTCTTGTCGGTATGGGTATGGGTCAATTTGTATGGGGACTGGCCAGCGATCGCTTTGGTCATCGTAAAACACTGTTTGCTGGACTTACTATCTTTACCATCGCGTCATTTGGTCTGGCTTGGAGTGAACAAGTATGGCAACTGCTATCACTACGTTTATTGCAAGCGATTGGTGTCTGTGCACCCGCGGTGATCTGGCAGTCTATGGTTATCGATAAATTTGATAAGAAAACCAGCCAGCAGATTTTTGCCACCATAATGCCGCTAGTAGCATTATCTCCAGCGCTCGCGCCACAACTTGGTGTACTACTAACAGAAATGTGGGGCTGGCATAGTATTTTTGTGGTTCTTGCGATCACAGGAGCACTACTGGCAATGATCACCCTATCACTTAAAGATCAGCCAAAATCCACCGAGCAACGATCGTCCATTAGCGCCGATCTTAAGAGTCTGTTTGGATCGAGAGAGTACATGGGCAATGTGATCATGTACGGTGTAGCATCAGCGGCATTTTTTGCGTACCTAACCGGTATGCCAGAAATCATGAGCCAACTTGGTTACTCGGCAAAAGACATTGGTCTTAGCTTTATCCCTCAAACTGTGGCGTTTATGGTCGGCGGCTATGCGGGTAAAAAGCTGGTAGCAAAACTCGGTGATGATGCTGTACTCAAGCAGCTTCTTGGCTTAGAAACCGTAGCAATCTTGATGGTGTTTGTGGCATGTCAGTGGGAGCTTAGCAGTGTATGGCCAATCCTGTTGCCATTCTGTCTACTAGCAGTCGCTAACGGTGCACTCTACCCAATCGTGGTAAACCGTGCACTATCAAGTGCAGCACATTGCTCGGCGACGGCTGCGGGTCTGCAAAATAGCCTACAGATTGGTGTTAGCAGCCTAGCCAGTGCCATTGTAGCGGCATTTGCTGTTATGGCGCAGTCTGCGGTTGGTTATGTGATTCTTGGCTGCTTAGCGGTAATGTGGATTGGCTATTTGATTGCCAATCCAGCGATCACAGAGGAGTTAACAATTCCAGATAACTCTCGCGTAGTGAGCGACGAATAACTGCCAAAAGGGCGACCGCGCATATGTGCGGTCGCCCTTTCTAACTATCGACTGTACTTATTATCGACCGCAGTTACAGACTTTTCAGTCCCCACTTTTCTGCGGTAGCATCAAAGAAGCCCTGAGTCTTCTTGAGCTCTACCCAGTGATTCACGTAGTTAATCCATACTTGGTCTTTTTGCGGCAGCAACATAGAAATAGGTGTTGGCTTACGAGGCTCCGCGACTGGCACAATCGCCAATTGCTTAAACTTAGTAACCAAAGTAGCCGCTTCCACATTTGAGGTCACAGAGACATCAGCGCGGCGAGCCAATAGCTCTTGGAAATCACGCGCAGGCGCTTCAATGACAATATGCTCGGCATCTGGGAAGAAATCTTTGACCATCTTCTCCTGTACCGTACCTAGCGTTGCCGCCACCTTAACATCAGGTTTGTTAAAATCTGCCCAATCCGCGTACTTTTCAAGATCTTTCTTTTGCACTACAGGCACAAAAGCTAAATAGAAATACGGCTGGCTGTATCCCGCTACTTTAGCACGAGACATGTTGAGCGATGCACTTCCTGTGATATCGTACTTGTTTGCGGTAATGCCGTTAACCAATGTCTTCCAGTCGGTCGCGACATATTCAACCTTAACACCAAGATCTTTGGCAAGCTCAGTAGTGACATCAATATCAAATCCACGATAAGAGTTGGTCGCCGGATCTTTCATGGTCATCGGGTTCCAGTCTCCCGTGGTACCGACCCTAAGTACACCTGAGTCTAAAATCTTTTGTAGGCGACTGGTTTCTGCCGCTACCTGCCCGATAGAGAGAAAAGTAATAATAAAGCCCAGAATCCACTTCTTCATTGAATAGTCCCTTAAATTATTAAACATTCGTGGTACATCCTTGATAACATAGCAGTAACAGATGGAAATTTCAGTGATTTTAGGGACGATTGTGAGCTATCGATTACTTGCTGTTGTGTTGTGCCTGCCGCTACTAAGTGGTTGTTCTGACTACGAGTGGGGCTGGTATGTACTCGATCCCTCTACCGAACAAGGGAAAACCAACCTCGGCTTCTTGCTAGCAGGTTTTAAGGACACCATCTATGTGTCACTGTTGAGTATGGTGTTTGCCATGCTGTTAGGTCTACTTGTTGCCTTCCCTGCGCTTTCTGAAAAACCTTGGTTACGCGCTATCAACCGCATCTATGTTGAGGTAATACGCTCCATTCCTGTATTGGTGCTGCTGCTCTGGGTCTATTACGGTATGCCAACGCTGCTAGATATTTCACTCAACCATTTCTGGGCTGGCGTGATAGCACTGACTGTCGCGGAGAGTGCTTTTATGGCGGAGGTTTTTAGAGGTGGTATTCAAGCCATCACACGCGGTCAGCATGAAGCGGCGGAATCATTAGGGCTCAACTATTGGCAAAAAATGCGCTTGGTGATTTTACCTCAGGCGTTTAGGCAGATACTGCCGCCGCTGGGGAACCAGTTTGTCTACATCTTAAAGATGTCTTCACTGGTGAGTGTCATTGGCTTAAGCGACCTGACTAGGCGCGCCAACGAGCTGGTGGTTAACGAGTACTTACCATTAGAGATCTATACTTTTCTGGTACTGGAGTATTTGGTGCTGATTCTGCTGGTTTCTCAGGCGGTTCGTTGGTTAGAAAAAAGGATAGCGATCCCGAGTCATTAACCACCAGCTGGGCATGTAAAAGGCTTTAATAAAGCATCAGAAACCAAAAAAGGGTCTCAATGAGACCCTTTTTCACTATCAGAATGTAATCGTGACTACTTTTTCTTTACTGGACGCTGCCAACCTGTGATTTTGCGCTCTTTAGCGCGAGTGATCACTAACTCACCTTCTGCTACATCTTTGGTTAGGGTGGTACCCGCACCAATCGTTGCGCCATCAGCAATTGTCACTGGAGCAACTAGCTGGCTGTCGGAGCCAACAAACACATCGTTTCCGATAATGGTCTTAAACTTATTCGCGCCATCGTAGTTACAGGTGATCACACCTGCCCCAACGTTAGTACGCTGACCGATCTCTGCATCGCCAAGATAAGTAAGATGGTTCGCTTTAGAGCCTTCACCTAAGCGTGCATTCTTAACCTCAACGAAGTTACCCACGTGAGAGTCATTGCGCATATCTGCTCCTGGACGCAGGCGAGTGAATGGACCTACAGTACATTGTTCACCGACTGTCGCACCTTCAATTACGCTGTATGGACGAACAATGGTGTTGTCATCGATTTCACAGTCTTTCAACACACAACCAGTGCCAATCACCACGTTATCACCTAGCGTTACGCTACCTTCGATGATGACGTTAGTATCGATTTCAACATCCATACCGCACTGCAACTGACCACGTAGGTCAAAGCGCGCTGGATCACGCAGCATAACGCCCTGCTCTAGAAGCTTCTGCGCTTGCATCGACTGGAATGCACGCTCAAGACGCGCTAGCTGAGCGCGGTCGTTCACGCCTTCCACTTCAATTGGGTTCGCTGGGTGCACTGCTTCAACTGCACGACCTTCGTCGTGTGCCGCTGCAATCACGTCTGTCAGGTAGTATTCGCCCTGTGCATTATCGTTGCTAAGACCTGATAGCCAGCGCTTAAGATCGCCGCCGGTTGCGACCATCACACCGGTGTTGATCTCTTTAATTAGCTTCTGCTCTTCGGTCGCGTCTTTTTGCTCGACGATAGCCACCACAGGACCGTTCTTACGCACGATACGGCCATAACCCATTGGGTTATCTAACACCACAGTAAGCAGTGCAATACCGCCTGTTGGCTGCGCATCTAACAAGTTTTCAATGGTTTGTTCTGAAATCAATGGGACGTCACCGTAAAGCACCAGAACTTTCTCGTCATCAGCGAGATGAGGTGATGCTTGGTCTACCGCGTGACCGGTACCCAGTTGGTCTGCTTGTAGTACCCAATTTACCGTCTCCTGTTCAAGAGCCGACTTCATCAGGTCACCACCGTGGCCATACACTAGGTGGATGTTTTGAGAGCCCAAACCTTCACAAGTATCGATGACGTGCTTCACCATCGGCTTACCCGCTAGGGTATGCAATACTTTCGGTTTATTGGAATACATGCGGGTTCCCTTTCCCGCGGCAAGTATAACTGCACTGAACTTCATTATTATCAAACCATTGACGTTGTAAAAACTTCCAGCATTCTAGCTGTGAATAGAAGCTCTGTTAATGTTAATAGGCAAATTTGCGATAAAAAATAAGCAAAAAGGCGACCTAACGGTCGCCTTTCTCATCGCGGTCAATCTAATCGAGCTAGATTAACGACGTTTTTTTGTCAGTTCGATCACTCGAAGCTGAGCAATGGCTTTAGCCAGTTCACTGGCCGCTTGCGCGAAGTCCATGTCGCCATGCTGATTAGAAATCGATTCTTCAGCTTTGCGCTTGGCTTCTTCTGCCTTCGCTGCGTCTAGTTCCTCACCACGGATAGCCGTATCAGCCAGTACAGTCGCTGTACCAGGCTGAACTTCTACAATACCACCAGAGACATAAATGAACTCTTCGTGGCCGTGCTGTTTAACGATACGCACCATACCAGGCTGAATAGCGGTCAGCAGCGGTGTGTGACCATGGAAAATACCAAGTTCACCTTCGCTACCGGACACCTGGAACGTTTCTACGCGACCAGAGAAAAGCTTTTTCTCAGCGCTTACTACGTCTAGGTGAAAGGTTATTGCTGCCATATCGCCTCCTATTTAGCCTTATAGCTTCTTAGCATTCTCGATAGCATCGTCGATAGTACCGCAGTACATGAACGCTTGCTCTGGAATGTCATCGTAGTCACCAGCTAGTAGACCTTTGAAGCCACGTAGAGTCTCTTTAAGAGGTACGTAGATGCCAGGGTCGCCAGTAAATACTTCCGCTACGTGGTAAGGCTGAGTTAGGAAACGCTCAATCTTACGAGCACGAGATACAACTTGCTTATCTTCTTCAGATAGCTCGTCCATACCTAGGATCGCGATGATGTCTTTCAGCTCTTTATAACGCTGCAGTGTTTGCTGCACACCACGAGCAACCTCGTAGTGCTCTTGACCAACAACTAGAGGATCAAGCATACGAGATGTTGAATCTAGTGGGTCAATCGCAGGGTATAGACCCATAGCAGCGATGTTACGGTTAAGTACAACCGTTGCATCCAAGTGCGCGAACGTTGTTGCTGGAGACGGGTCAGTCAAGTCATCCGCTGGTACGTATACCGCCTGTACAGACGTGATAGAACCAGTTTTTGTTGACGTGATACGCTCCTGTAGTACACCCATCTCTTCTGCAAGAGTTGGCTGGTAACCTACCGCAGATGGCATACGACCTAGAAGTGCCGATACCTCTGTACCTGCAAGTGTGTAACGGTAGATGTTATCAACGAACAGTAGTACGTCACGACCTTCATCACGGAAACGTTCTGCCATTGTTAGACCAGTCAGTGCAACACGTAGACGGTTACCTGGTGGCTCGTTCATCTGACCGTAAACCATTGCTACTTTTGATTCTTCAGGCTTCTCAACGTTTACAACGCCCGCTTCCTGCATCTCAAAGTAGAAGTCGTTACCTTCACGAGTACGCTCACCTACACCCGCAAATACGGATAGGCCTGAGTGTTGAAGTGCGATGTTGTTGATAAGCTCCATCATGTTAACGGTCTTACCTACACCTGCACCACCGAATAGACCGATTTTACCACCCTTAGCGAATGGACAAACCAAGTCGATTACTTTAACACCCGTTTCTAGAAGAGCGACTTCGTTAGATTGCTCTTCGTAGCTTGGCGCTTCACGGTGAATCGCATAGCTTTCTTCTGCACCGATCTCACCACACTCGTCAATCGCATCACCAAGTACGTTCATGATACGACCAAGAGTCTTAGTACCTACTGGTACTGAGATAGGCGCGCCTGTGTTCTCTACTGTTACGCCACGACGTAAACCATCAGAGCTACCCATTACGATACAACGAACTACGCCACCGCCTAGCTGTTGTTGAACTTCAAGAACAAGACGCTCTTTAGAGTCCGTTACGTTTAGAGCGTCGTATACACTTGGTACGTCACTCTGTGGGAACTCTACGTCGACTACCGCACCGATGATCTGTACGATCTTACCTGTAGCCATCGTTAATCCTCTAATCTATTTCGTTTTACCTAAGCTTAAACCGCAGCTGCGCCGCCAACGATTTCTGATAGTTCTTGTGTGATAGCCGCTTGACGCGCCTTGTTGTACACAAGCTCTAGATCATCAATCAGGTTGGTCGCATTGTCCGTTGCAGCTTTCATTGCAATCATTCGAGCCGCTTGCTCACAAGCAAGGTTCTCTACCACACCTTGATACACTTGAGATTCGATATAACGAAGCAATAGTGCGTCTAGTAGTGGTTTTGGCTCAGGCTCATAAATGTAGCCCCATGAATGTTCGCGCTGCATCTCGTCACTGTCAGATTTAGGCAGAGGTAGCAATTGATCGATCGTTGGTTCCTGAATCATAGTGTTCACAAAGTGGTTATACACTACGTACAGGCGATCCAATTCGCCTTCGTCATATTTCTTCAGCATCACGCCTACAGTACCGATTAGGTCTTCCAGGCTAGGCTCATCACCCAGACCAGACACCTGTGCCGCTACTTTAGCACCGCTGTTGTTAAAGAATGCCGTTGCTTTTGAGCCAATCACAGCCAGCTCAACTTCCGCACCTTTTTGTTTCCAATCCTGCATCTCTAGGACAGCTTTTTTGAACAAGTTAATGTTCAAGCCGCCACAGAGACCACGGTCGGTAGAAATAATGACATAACCAACACGCTTGGCTTCACGCTCTTCTAGGTACGGATGTTGGTACTCTAGGTTTGCGTTAGCCAAATGACCGATCACTTTACGCATAGTTTCAGCGTATGGACGAGAAGCTTCACGCGCGTCTTGCGAACGACGCATTTTTGAAGCTGCTACCATTTCCATCGCTTTCGTAATTTTCTGAGTGCTTTTCACACTACCGATTTTATTACGTATCTCTTTTGCGCCGGCCATCGTTACTCTCCATAAGTGGTGACCAGAAGGTCACCCACCAATTACCAAGTCTGAGTTGCTTTGAAATCGTCAGTCAGTTTCTTAAGCTGAGCTTCGATATCGTCGTTGTAAGCACCCGTAGTGTTGATCTCTTTAGCAAGATCAGCATATTGACTGTGAGCATACGATAGAAGCGCTGCTTCGAAGTCTAGAATCTTGTTGATTTCAACATCATCTAGGTAGCCGCGCTCAACAGCAAAGATAACTAGCGCTTGGTCAAATACAGACATAGGAGCGTATTGCTTCTGCTTCATTAGCTCTGTAACTTTTTGACCGTGGCTTAGCTGACGCTTAGTTGCTTCATCTAGATCAGATGAGAACTGTGCGAATGCCGCTAGTTCACGATAAGCCGCTAGTGCAGTACGGATACCGCCAGATAGCTTCTTAATGATCTTAGTCTGTGCTGAACCACCTACACGAGAAACTGAGATACCTGGGTCAACCGCTGGGCGTACACCCGCGTTGAAGGCTTCAGTTTGTAGGAAGATCTGACCATCGGTAATCGAGATTACGTTCGTAGGTACGAACGCAGATACGTCACCCGCTTGAGTTTCGATGATAGGAAGAGCAGTCAAAGAACCCGTCTTACCTTTCACTTCACCATTAGTGAAACGCTCTACGTACTCTTCGTTTACACGAGCTGCACGCTCTAGTAGACGTGAGTGAAGGTAGAATACGTCACCTGGGAATGCCTCACGGCCTGGTGGACGTTTAAGTAGTAGAGAGATCTGACGGTAAGCTACCGCTTGCTTAGATAGGTCATCATAAACAATCAGAGCATCTTCACCACGGTCACGGAAGTATTCACCCATTGCACAACCAGAGTATGGCGCAAGATATTGCAGTGCAGCAGATTCAGAAGCAGAAGCAACCACTACGATAGTGTTTGCAAGTGCACCGTGTTCTTCCAGTTTACGTACTACGTTTGCGATAGTAGAAGCCTTTTGGCCAATCGCTACGTAGATTGAGAAGATACCAGAGTCTTTCTGGTTGATGATTGCATCGATCGCCATCGCGGTTTTACCGATCTGACGGTCACCGATGATAAGCTCACGCTGACCACGACCGATTGGGATCATTGAGTCAACTGACTTATAACCAGTTTGTACTGGCTGATCAACCGATTTACGGTCGATTACACCAGGTGCAATCATTTCGACTGGTGACGTAAGCTTAGCTTCAATTGGACCTTTGCCATCGATTGGCTCACCTAGCGTGTTTACAACACGACCAAGCATTTCTGGACCAACTGGCACTTCAAGAATACGACCAGTACCTGTTACTTTCATGCCTTCCTTAAGGTTGGCATAAGGGCCCATTACTACCGCACCAACCGAGTCACGCTCAAGGTTAAGTGCTAGTGCATAACGGCCACCCGGTAATTCAATCATTTCACCTTGCATCACGTCCGCTAGGCCGTGAATGCGAATGATACCATCGCTTACCGATACGATAGTACCTTCATTACGAGCTTCACTCACAACATCGAAAGATTCGATACGCTGCTTGATTAGGTCGCTAATTTCTGTGGAATTAAGTTGCATGCTCCAATCCCCATCAAGACTGCATTGCTTCACTCAGGCGGTTCAAACGACCACGTGCTGAGTTATCAATTACAAGATCTCCGGCTCGAATAATAACCCCACCAAGTAGGGTCTCATCTACACTGCAATTCAGCTTAACTTTGCGTTCAAGACGCTTTTCAAGTTTGTTGCTGATCTCAGTACGTTGCTCTTCTGTTAGTTCAGATGCAGAAATAACATCTACATCTACTTGCTTTTCTAGCTCTTTTTTAAGTTCTAGAAACTCAACTAACACATAAGGCAACGCCACTAGTCGACCATTTTCAGCCATTACCTTAACCAGGTTCTGACCAAATTCATCAAACTGTTCACCGCCAATTGCGTTGAAAATTTCAGCCACTCGCGTCGCTGTTACAGAGCCTGAGATCAGGTCTGCAATTTCATCGTTCTTAGCGATTGCAGCGGCAAACGTTAGCATTTCGACCCACTGGTCTAGCGCTTGTTTTTCCACCGCAAAGTCAAATGCTGCTTTAGCATAGGGGCGTGCGATTGTAGTCAATTCAGACATATGCGCCCCTCGCTTTAAAGTTTCGCAGTAATATTGTCGAGAATATCTTTTTGCGCATCTTTATCGATACTACGCTCAAGAATCTTCTCAGCACCAGCTACAGCCAGAGTTGCAACCTGTTTGCGCAGGTCATCACGAGCACGGTTACGTTCCGCTTCGATTTCCGCTTCCGCTTGCTTTAGGATGTTTTGACGTTCTGCCAAAGCTTCCTCACGAGCTTCATCGATAATCTGAGCTTTACGCTTGTTTGCTTGCTCAATAACCTCAGTTGCAGTGCGCTTCGCTTCTTTCAATTGGTCAGAAGCGTTGGCTTGTGCTAGATCCAAGTCTTTTGCAGCGCGTTCAGCCGCTGACAGACCGTCAGCAATTTTTTTCTGACGCTCTTCAATCGCATTCATGATTGGCGGCCATACATATTTCATGCAGAACCACACAAACATTGCGAATGAGATTGCTTGACCTAGCAGAGTTGCGTTCATATTCACAACAGCTACCCCTCTAAAGATTCATTGACGAGCTAAAGTGTAATCAGGTGACAAGTCCGAAACTTGCCAAGATAAAAACTGATTAACCTAGCTGACCAACGAATGGGTTCGCGAACGTGAATAGAAGTGCGATAACAACACCAATCATAGGAACCGCATCAAGTAGACCAGCGATGATGAACATCTTAACTTGAAGCATAGGAGCCATTTCAGGTTGACGAGCTGCACCTTCTAGGAATTTACCACCTAGCAGACCAAAACCGATCGCAGTACCGAAAGCAGCCATACCGATGATGATACCTACGGCGATTGCAGAAAAGCTCAGTAAAGTTTCCATTACTATCTCCAATTTATAGTTGTTGGCTAAAATTTGCCTAAATAAAACGCGTTAATATTAGTGATTGTCTTCGTGAGCCATCGATAGATAAACGATCGTTAGCATCATAAATACGAAGGCCTGAATCAAAATAACTAGAATATGGAATATCGCCCATGGTAGTGAGCCCATCCATTGTAAATACCATGGCAGCATTGCCGCACAAAGAATGAAAACAACTTCACCCGCAAACATGTTACCAAACAGACGCATGCCGAGAGACAGTGGCTTTGAAAGCAAAGACACCACTTCGATAAGCATATTGAATGGGATCATGATTGGATTGTTAAATGGGTGTAGAGTCAACTCCTTGATAAATGCCACTGGGCCTTTCACTTTGATGCTGTAGTAAATCATCAGAGCAAAAACACCTAGCGCCATCGCCATGGTGATATTGACATCAGTCGTCGGTACCACTTTCAAGTAAGGGATACCCAACTGCTCTGCAGGATAAGGAATGAAATCGATAGGCACAAGGTCCATCAAGTTCATCAAGAATACCCAACAGAAGATAGTTAGTGCTAGGGGCGCGATAAGTGCATTGCGTCCATGAAACGTGTCTTTGACGTTTTCATCGACAAATTCCACGATTATTTCAACAAGACACTGCAGTTTGCCCGGCACACCAGCTGTTGCTTTCTTTGCTACTGAACGGAAAATTCCTAGGAAAATTAATCCAGTAAGCACAGAAAAAAACAGGCTATCGATATGTACGTTCCAGAAACTCGACTCGTCCACAAGACCTAATTTACCTAATGAAAGGTTGGTCAAGTGGTGAGTGATGTATCCGGCCGATGTTAGCGCTTCACCTGGCGCAGCCATAACTCATCCTATTTTTTGTTGTTAACGAAAATTACTGGAGCCATAAGGTTAATTAAGACGACCAGTAAAAATGTGAGATTCAAGGGAATCACTTCCACCTGAATATACATGTAAGCTATCGAGAATAGGGAGGCTATAATAAGGATTTTCAGAGCGATGCCCGCATAGAAAGACGCGGCAACTTTTTTTGCTGCTCGAGCCCCACTAAAAAGAAATGCGCACAACGCGAAAACAGCATTAGCGATAACAAAAATGCCACCACCAATGAGCGCTGAAATTCCCCACTCAGCATTTACAGCCACTGTCATCCCAACAGCTACTAACGCAACCGCACTGGCCTGTATCAGCAACAAACGCTTTGCAAGCGCTCGTCCTGGTTTAGCTAATGCCGCTACCATGTATTCTTACCTTTAGTTCTATCCACACTGCACCTAATAACTACTGTGCTGGGAGATTGGCGAAAATTATACTTTCTACCAAAGTTATTGCAATCAAAGCGTATCAAAAAGATACACTTTCATTCACAAAACCATAACTTTCGCACATAAATTGCATTTATAAAGAATTGATGTAGGTCAATTATCTCATTTAGCTCTCAAGCTTGGCAATAAGTTGCTCCAATTTGTGAGGTTCATCAAGACTTATCGTCACCTTAGCTTTTCCACTCGCGTTTCTTACCAAAGACACTTTCGCGCCGAGTTTTTCACTCAAACGTAGCGAAATTTCTTGTGCATCACGGTCTTCTGACTGTTTTTTCTCAGAAGAGTTCGGTTTTAAGCACTTTTTCACTAAGTCTTCGGTCTGTCTTACGGTGAGCTGCTTCTTAGCAACGGCTTGTGCGATCTCGCATTGCACATCGCCTTCTAGCGCGAGCAGCGCACGAGCATGACCCATATCGATCTGTTTGCTCTCTACCAGTTTTTTCACTGGTGCTTCGAGTTGATTTAACCTCAGCAGGTTACTGACTGCGGTTCGTGACTTACCAATCACATCCGCAACCTGCTGGTGGGTGAGTTCAAACTCATCTTGCAAACGCTCAAGCGCTTGAGCTTCCTCGATCGCATTGAGATCTTCACGTTGAATGTTTTCTATCAGCGCCATGGCTACCGCTGCACGATCTTGGACATTTTTCACCAAGCAAGGGACCATTTTTAATCCTGCTTGTCGCGCGGCACGCCAACGGCGCTCACCGGCAATGATCTCAAACTGATCGTGTCCGACATTTCGTACAACAATCGGTTGGATAATTCCTTGAGATTGGATGGATGCAGCCAGTTCTTCCAGAGCTTCAGGCGCCATATCTTTTCTTGGCTGATAAATACCTGGACGAAGGCTGTTAATTGACAGTTCAGTAAGCTGTCCATCACTGGATAGCGTCTGACTTTGAGTTGCCACCTGCTGCTTTTCTCGTGCAAGCGAACTAGTCGACAGCAGGGCGTCTAGTCCTTTCCCTAAACCACGTTTAGACATCGAATCTTTTTCCTTAAGAGCGTTAAGCCGTTACTTCTTCTCGTCGTAGCATCTCACCGGCCAACGCTAAATAAGCTTTTGCCCCGGCGGAGTACTTGTCATAGTACATCGCTGGTTTGCCATGGCTCGGTGCCTCTGCGAGGCGTACGTTCCTAGGGATAACGGTTCGGTAGACTTTGTCGCCGAAGTGTTTTTTCAATTGCTCTGAAACCTCGTTGGCTAGACGGTTTCGTGGGTCATACATGGTACGAAGCAAACCTTCGATCTTAAGGTTTTCATTGACCACAGCCGCCAGCTTACTGATGGTATCCATCAGTGCGGTTAGACCTTCCAGAGCAAAATACTCACATTGCATCGGCACAAGCACAGAGTCTGCTGCAGCCATCGCGTTAATTGTAAGTAGGTTCAAAGAGGGAGGACAATCGATAAAGATGAAATCATAGTTATCACGGATTGGCGTTAACGCATGCTTTAAGCGAACTTCGCGCGCAAACACCTCCATAAGCTTGATTTCTGCAGCCGTTACGTCCCCGTTCGCTGCAATTAGGTCAAATTGGCCAGAAGTATCGGTGCACACCACCTGCTCAAAAGGTAGCTCATCAACCAGTAAATCGTAAGCAGTTGTTTCAACCTGATACTTATCGACCCCACTGGCCATTGTCGCATTGCCTTGTGGATCGAGGTCAATCACCAACACTTTACGCTTTGTCGCTGCCATCGAGGCAGCTAAGTTAATACAAGTGGTCGTCTTTCCAACTCCACCTTTCTGGTTCGCGATAGCGACAATTTTTCCCACGACAAGCTCTCCGTTATCCCTTCTTGGATAAGACTACAAGATGACGGTCACCTTCCAACTCAGGAACTTGCAAAGGTTTGAGTTCGATCACAGAACACCACGACGGCAGCTCAGTGATCTCCTGATCATGGAGTTGACCCTTTAAAGCGTAAAAGCGACCAGACTCAGGTTTTGGTAAATGTTCACACCAGTTCACCATGTCTGTCATCGACGCAAATGCACGACTCAATACTCCATCAAAGCCTTCTCCCGCGTCAAATTCTTCCACTCGAGATTGGACTGGACTGACATTTTTGATCTTCAGTTCGTGCGCAACCTGCTTAATGAAACGAATTCGCTTGCCAAGGCTATCAAGCAATGTGAATGACTTTGTAGGATGCATGATAGCCAGCGGAACACCCGGCAGACCAGGTCCCGTGCCAACATCGATAAAACGCTCACCTTCAAGGTGCTCGCCAACGATGATACTATCAAGAATATGTTTCACTAACATCTCTTCAGGATGACGAACCGAGGTCAAGTTGTAAGCTTTGTTCCACTTGTCGAGAAGCTGAACGTAGCCGACAAGCTGTTCACGTTGAAGTTCAGAGACCTCTAATGAGGTCTCTGCAATAAGTTGATCAAGTTTTACTCTTAAGTTGCTCACGCAGCTTCACCTTTTTTAAGCACGCCTTGTTTCTTCAAATAAACCAACAGGATTGAGATCGCCGCTGGCGTAATGCCTGAAATACGTGACGCAATACCGATCGTTTCCGGTTTGGCTTCAGTTAGTTTCGCCACCACTTCGTTAGAGAGTCCTTTGACATTGCTATAATCAAGATCTGTTGGGATCTTGGTATTTTCATGACGCAACGACTTCTCGATCTCGTCTTGTTGTCTCTGAATGTAGCCTTCGTATTTCACTTGGATCTCGACTTGTTCACTTGCTTGGCTATCTTCAAGAGCCGGAGCAAACGTATCAAGCGCCGTTAGCTGAGCATAGGTTAACTCTGGGCGACGCAGTAGATCTTCACCACTCGCTTCACGAGAAATCGGCGTTTTTAGCAGAGTATTCAGTGCTTCAACCCCTTCCGATTTTGGATTAATCCATGTCTCTTTCAGGCGTTGGCGCTCTTTGGCCATATTGTCCATTTTCTCGTTGAAACGGCTCCAACGTTGTTCGTTGATCAAACCTAGCTCGTGCGCTTTTTCGGTCAGACGAATATCGGCATTGTCTTCACGCAGCAACAAACGGTATTCCGCACGAGAAGTAAACATACGGTACGGCTCTTTGGTGCCCATCGTTGATAGGTCATCAATCAGAACGCCCATGTAAGCTTGGTCGCGACGTGGGCTCCAACCCTCTTTGCCTTGTGAGTACAAGCTTGCATTGAGACCAGCCATTAGGCCTTGCGCTGCTGCTTCCTCATAGCCTGTTGTACCGTTGATTTGTCCCGCAAAGAACAGACCTGAGATAAATTTGGTTTCGTAGGTTTGCTTCAAATCACGTGGATCGAAGAAATCGTACTCAATGGCGTAGCCAGGACGAACGATGTGCGCATTTTCGAAGCCTTTCATCGAACGAACGATTTGTACCTGAACATCGAACGGCAAACTGGTTGAAATACCATTTGGATACAGCTCATGAGTCGTCAAACCTTCAGGTTCAATAAAGATCTGGTGACTGTTCTTATCGGCAAAGCGCATCACTTTGTCTTCAATCGATGGACAATAGCGCGGGCCAATGCCTTCGATCACACCGGCATACATCGGGCTACGATCAAGGTTATTGCGGATCACTTCATGAGTGCTTTCATTGGTGTGCGTAATGAAGCATGGGATCTGCGTTGGGTGCTGGGTGCGCTGACCCATGAATGAAAATACAGGTGTTGGGTTGTCACCATGTTGCACTTCAAGTTCAGAGAAGTTCACACTGCGAGCATCAATGCGCGGTGGTGTGCCTGTTTTCAAGCGATCCACTCTAAATGGCAGTTCTCGAAGACGACGAGCAAGCGCAATCGAAGGTTGATCGCCCATACGACCACCCGATGAGCTTTCCATACCAATGTGGATCTTACCACCTAGGAAGGTACCAACGGTGAGAACAACAGACTGCGCGTGGAACTTAAGTCCCATCTCGGTGACAACACCGCGTACTTGATCTTGTTCTACGATCAAGTCATCTACAGACTGTTGGAATAGTGTAAGATTTGGCGTGTTTTCAAGAGCATGGCGCACATACGCTTTGTAAAGCGCACGGTCTGCTTGCGCGCGAGTGGCACGAACTGCAGGGCCCTTAGACGCATTGAGCGTACGGAACTGAATACCAGCATGATCGATGGCTTCAGCCATTAGACCACCCAGAGCATCGACTTCCTTAACTAAGTGACCTTTACCAATGCCACCAATTGCTGGATTGCATGACATCTGGCCCAACGTATCAATGTTGTGCGTTAGCAGAAGTGTTTTTTGCCCAGTGCGAGCAGATGCGAGTGCGGCTTCCGTTCCTGCATGTCCGCCACCTACAACGATGACGTCAAATGTTTCGTGATAAAGCATGAACCGACCTCAGTATTCAATCGATAAAATAGACAAACCAAAAGGAGCGGTATTCTACCGCTTTTCTGGTATTGAGAAAATCGCTTTTAAAACATTTTGGATCTAAGAAATAAGAATATAAAGATAAGATCTATATATATGATCTTTTACTAGATCTATTATTAGGATCCACGATCTCTGTGGATAACTCAAAAATGATCAACAATACCATGGATCTTTTCGAGATCGATTGTTGTGATCTAGTGTTGATCTAGGACTGTATTAGCTGGGATCAAAATGGCATGTTATACACAAGGGGATGGGCGATCAAAACTTGTTCTTTGGATAACTATAGGTTTTTCACCGAAAAGATCATATTTTATCCACAGATATGTAGGTTGAATAATGTTCAGTTGGGTTTTGTTTAGTAGAAAAAGTTACTCACAGGTACAAAAAAAGCGGCTTATGCCGCTTTTTTCACACGCAGGGTGTTTGATAAGACTGGTGTCTATTGAAACTTGCTCAGGTGCTCATTGAGCCACTCTTCGGCTGCATCTTCTGGCACTGGGTGGTTGAGAATGTCGATCTCCAAGCAGTCCGCCAGTGGTGTGCCACCAATATCCTCAAGTAGCGAGTAGGCGTGTTTGCCAGCCGCGCAGAAAGTGTCATAGCTAGAGTCGCCAATACCGACCACTGCGAACTTTACTTCAGACATGCGAGGTGGGGTCGCTTGCAGCGCAGCAATAAACGGCTGAATGTTATCTGGGTATTCACCCGCACCGTGCGTTGAGGTGATAACCAGCCAAGTGCCTTGCGCAGGGATGTCAGCGAGCTCTGGTTGGTTATGTATGGTGGTCTCTAGACCTTGCTCTACCAGCAAATCACTAAGGTGGTCGCCTACGTACTCAGCGCCGCCAAGTGTACTGCCTGTGATGATATGAATCATTGATGTTCCTTTTTCAATATCGCTTATTTACCAATACAGAAAGACGAGAAGATGCGTCCTAGTAGATCATCTGAGCTGAACTCACCGGTGATCTCATTCAAATGCTGCTGAGCAATGCGCAGCTCTTCTGCCAAAATTTCGCCTGCCATATAGCCTTCTAGCTGCTGCTGGCCAATATCAAGGTGCTCGGCTGCGCGCTCCAAGGCATCAAGGTGTCGGCGACGTGCCATAAAGCCACCTTCGCTTGCGCCAGAGAAACCCATAATGGACTTAAGGTGCTCGCGAAGTGCTGGTACGCCATCACCTGTGCGCGCAGAAAGACGAATCAACGTCGGATCGTTAACGTGGCAGATCCCCAGTGTTTCACCGGTTTCATCGACCTTATTGCGGATCACTGTAATACCGATCGATTCAGGTAAGCGATCAATAAAGTCAGGCCAAATCTCTTTTGGATCCGTCGCGTCTGTTGTGGTGCCATCAACCATAAATAGCACACGGTCTGCTTGCTCGATCTCTTCCCAAGCTCGCTCAATACCAATGCGTTCCACTTCGTCAGAAGCATCGCGCAGACCTGCGGTATCAATGATGTGCAGTGGCATACCATCAATATGGATGTGCTCACGTAGAACATCACGAGTGGTGCCGGCAATATCCGTCACAATCGCTGACTCTTTACCAGAAAGGGCGTTGAGTAGGCTTGATTTACCCGCATTTGGGCGCCCGGCAATGACCACCTTCATACCTTCACGCATGATGGCGCCTTGGTTGGCTTCTTTGCGCACAGAATCGAGATTATCGATGATGGTTTGCAGATCACCCGCCACTTTACCGTCGGCGAGAAAGTCGATTTCTTCTTCAGGGAAATCAATCGCGGCCTCAACATAGATGCGCAAATGGATGAGTGATTCCACCAGCACTTGAATGCGTTTCGAGAACTGACCTTGCAGTGATTGCAGGGCTGATTTTGCCGCTTCTTCTGAACTGGCATCAATTAAGTCAGCAATCGCCTCGGCTTGGGTTAAGTCCATTTTGTCGTTGAGGAACGCACGTTCACTAAACTCACCCGGTCTTGCAGGGCGAACACCTGGAATGAGCAGAATACGTTTAATCAGCATATCCATCACTACAGGACCACCGTGGCCTTGAAGTTCAAGAACATCTTCACCGGTAAATGAGTGCGGGTTAGGGAAATAAAGCGCAATACCTTGGTCGAGTTCGCCGCCATTTTCATCTTTGAATGGCAGATAGTCAGCGTAGCGAGGCTTGAGAGCTTTGCCTGTTACTTGCTGTGCGACTTCTTGAGCCAAAGGGCCTGAAACGCGAATGATGCCCACGCCACCGCGGCCTGGAGCTGTGGCTTGTGCCACAATGGTGTCTGTTGTCATTGAATTGCCTATTCGCCGTGCTTTAGCCAAATTGTAATCATGGAGCATGAAAAAGGCGACCACTTAGGTCGCCTTTTATTTAATCGAATTCAATTATGATTCGTTTGGGCTACTTAGTATGTAGACCTTTCTTCTCGAGCGCTCGGTAAATCAGCGTTTGCTGGATAAGCGTCACGATGTTAGAAACCAACCAGTAAAGAACGAGACCTGATGGGAACCAAAGGAAGAAGAAGGTAAACATAACCGGCATAAAGGTCATGATCTTCTGCTGCATTGGATCTGTTACCGTCGTTGGGCTCATCTTCTGGATCAGGAACATACTTGCACCCATTAGTAGAGGCAGAATGTAGTACGGGTCCTGAGCTGAAAGGTCATGAATCCAACCGAAGAATGGTGAGTGACGAAGCTCAACCGATTCCATTAGTGCCCAGTACAGAGCGATGAAGATAGGCATCTGTAGCAAGATTGGCAGACAGCCACCCAGTGGGTTAACTTTCTCTTTCTTGTACAGTTCCATCATTTCTTGGCTCATGCGCTGACGGTCGTCGCCGATACGCTCACGCATTGCTTGCAGCTTAGGCTGAAGCATACGCATTTTCGCCATAGAGGTGTACTGTGCTTTCGTTAGTGGGTACATCGCACCACGTACGATGAAGGTCAAACAGATGATTGCTAGACCCCAGTTCACCACAATACCTTGAATGAACGACAGTAGTGTGTGAAGTGGTTTCGCAATGAACCATAGCCAGCCGTAGTCCACTACTAGGTCTAGGTTTGGCGCAACTTCAGCCATTTCGCTTTGCAGTTTTGGACCTGCCCAAAGCGTTGCTTTCAATGTTGCTGCTTGGCCATCGGCAATCGTCGTGTTTGGCATACGAACACCGATATCACCTAGGTTACCAATCACGCGAGTGTAAAGGTTAGTACCCGGTGCTTCACGTGGGATCCACGCGGCTGCGAAGTAGTGCTGGATCATCGCTGCCCAACCTTGACCATCAGTCAGGTTAAGAGACAGGTTGCGATCTTGCATATCTTCGAAGCTGTATTTTTTGTAGCGAGTGTCTTGAGTTGAGTAAGCACCGCCATTGTAGGTTGGCATTGTGATGCTGCCGCCTTTGTCTTGAAGATTTTGACGAAGGTGAGCGTACATGCCAAACGTTGCATTTTGACCAGAGTTGTTGTTTACCGTGTATTCAACATCAATGTCGTAGTGGCCACGTTTTAGAATGAAGGTTTTGGTGTAGCTGATGCCATTCGCTTCGAATGTCATTGGTACACGTAGCTCGTTTTGACCGTCAGCCAGCGTGAAGCTGTCTGCAGATACTGAGTAAGCTGGACGGCTTGTGCTGCTAAGGTCGATACCTTGAGGGCCTACCAGACCACTTTGAGCAATAAACTGGTGACCTTGTGAGTCTTTTAGTAGCTCAAACGGGTCGCTAGATTCCAACTCGGTTGCGTACTCGTTTAGGTTTGCGGTAACAACATCACCGCCCACTGTTGTGACACCTAGGGTCAGTACGTCGGTTTTCACTGTGATGATTTTATCTGCGGCCGCTGTTGTGTGGCCTGGCGCAGGATCATGCTCATCAGCGAAAGATGGCGCAGGTAGAGTACTGCTTTGCGTCTGCTGAGTCGGAACTGGAGCTGGATTCTTATAAGATTGCCATTGTTGGAACAGCAAAAAAGAAACCAAAGCCAAACCGATTAACAGAATATTACGTTGAGAATCCATCGTTATTTATCTCTGTCTTGTTTTTGGGCTGGTGGTACGGGGTCAAAACCCCCTTCATTCAAAGGATGGCATTTTAATAGACGTTTGCCTGATAACCAACACCCTTTTACAAAACCGTGAGCTTTAAGGGCTTCTATTGCATAAAGAGAGCAAGTTGGGTTGAACCGACAACGTGGCCCAATAAGAGGACTTATGACCCATCTATACAGATAGACGAGACCAATAGCTAACCACGCGAAGGGCGAGACAGGCGATGCCATAGCTTATCTAGAAGTTGGAACATTTCTTCATTGCTGAGAGTTTGCGCACTCTTTTTCGCAATTACAACAAAATCTTTGCTTGGAAGCTCGTGTTGTTTGTTACGAAAACTTTCACGTACCAGGCGCTTGAAGTGGTTTCTGCCGACAGCTGTTTTAATCTGCTTTTTAGGAACCGCTAGACCAAGACGAGGGTGTGATAGCGAGTTTTTGCGGGCAATGATGGTGAAATGGGGGGAGCCAGCTCGGTGAGCTTGCTTAAATACATTTTGGTAATGCTCGGGAGTTAACAAGCGTAACTCCCGAATAAAGGCATGCTTTTTCAAAATAGAAGATTATTTTGAAAGGCGAGCACGGCCTTTAGCACGACGTGCGTTAATTACTTTACGACCGTTCTTAGTCGCCATGCGAGCACGGAAACCGTGAGTACGCTTGCGCTTTAGAACTGAAGGTTGAAAAGTGCGTTTAGACATGGTTATTACCTTTACTGATCAGTAGTTTTAGGTTCTCGTTGAACCCGGCGTGGGACTTATTTCCCGTCTTCTTCTCTATATAGAGATAGAGAGGAAATCCGACGCCTCTCAACAAAGAGGCGGAATTGTAATCACTGACTCGTCAAGAGTCAATAATCAGTTCAACTTCAATTCCAGCCGGCGAATTATACTTTTTGTGAGCAAGAGCGCAAGGATCATTATTAGATCCCAACCTGATTCAGGAATTTCTTAAGTTGGATATCCTGTGGATCATTAAAGATTTGCTCTGGCGTACCTTGTTCCACAATATGGCCGTTGGCCATAAAGATCACTCTATCGGCAACCTCTTTGGCAAATTGCATTTCGTGGGTCACAACCAACATGGTTTGATGCTGAGTTGCGAGCTTTTTCATAAGGTTAAGTACTTCACCAACCCACTCAGGATCGAGTGCTGAAGTTGGTTCATCGAAGAGCAACAGCTCCGGTTGGAGCGCCATAGCGCGGCCAATACCGACACGCTGTTGCTGTCCACCGGATAGGGACGCAGGGTATTGATCCCCTTTATCGCCTAGACCGATGTCATCGAGAATTTGCTGCGCTTTTTCAAGCGCTTGGTCTTTTTTCCAGCCTTTTACGGTGATAAGACCTTCGGCAATGTTCTGACGCGCAGTCATGTGCGCGAACAGAGCGTAGTTTTGAAAGACAAAGCCGGTTTTGCGGCGCAGTGCCAATACTTCGGCTTTCGTGTGGCTCTGACAATCGACCGTCACATCATCGATGGTGATTTTGCCTTTGTCTGCTTGCTCAAGAAAGTTTACGCAGCGCAGCAGCGTCGATTTTCCGGTGCCGCTTGAGCCAATAATGACGATGATTTCACCTTGTTTGATATCGATGTCGATACCTTTTAGGACTTCTGTTTCGCCAAACTGCTTGTGGATATTTTCCAGTTTAATCATCGTTGATATGCCTTGTTCAATCTTTGTTCAGCCCACAGTTGTACGCGAGTAAGCACTAACACCACGCCCCAATAGATCAGTGCGACTGCCAAGAAAGCTTCAAAGAAGCGGAAGCTGGATGACGCCTCCATTTGAGCCTTGGCCATGATTTCAGCCACGCCGAGTGTAAAGGCCAGTGATGTCGATTTGATCATGTCGATGAAATAGTTCATCAGCGATGGTAAAGCGACACGGGTCGCCTGCGGCAAAATAATGCGGCGCATAGCTTGGCTGGTTGTCATACCCACTGACAAGCTCGCTTCCATTTGGCTGCGATCAATACCGATGATGGCAGCACGAATGCTTTCTGCCATGTATGCCGCGAAGTGGAGTGTTAAACCGATGACGGCAGCACTAAATGCATTCAGTCCGACCATCCACGGGAAGATTTGTGGCAGACCGTAGTAAAGCAAGAACAACTGCACCAAAAGTGGGGTGCCGCGGAAAAAACTGATATAGAGCTGACTGAGCTGATCGAGGACTGGGATCTTGAAAACACGAATATTCGCTAAGATGACCGACAAGATCAGAGAGAACACCAGTCCCCATACTGCCATTTCCATCGTAGTGCCAAGATACTTGAGCAGTATCGGCATCAGCTCCAGCATATATTGAAAATCAAATCCCATAACGTTACCAAACTTCTAGAAAAACAAACGCCCACTAACAAGCGTAGTGGGCGTAATAATAGTGATCACTTACTTTTTAGTGATGTCTGCGCCAAACCACTTCTCAGAGATAGTCGCTAGCGTACCATCTGCACGCATATCTGCCAGTGCCGCATTGACTTCTTGTTGCAGTTTTTGACCTTTTTCGTTGTTCACGAATGGCCATGCGTTTTCAATCGTTTCGAACGGTTCGCCTGCTAGCTGTAGTGGCAGACCTGTCTTCTTGATAAGTTCAAGTGCAGATAGGCGATCCATCACGAATGCATCAGCGCGACCAAGGGCAACATCGTGTTCAATACCTGTATCGTAGGTTTTAACGTTGATTTTGCTGTCTTTATCGTAGCTACGTAGTAGCTGCTCAAAGTTAGAACCAAGGTTTACCGCTACCGTTTTACCTGCGAGGTCTTCAATACCTTTAATGCTGTCATTGCCTTTGCGAACAGTAATCTGTGCACCATCAATCACGTATGGGTTTGCAAATAGGTATTTCGCTTTACGTGCATCGGTCATGGTGATCTGGTTTGAGATGGTGTCGATACGACCGGTCTCAAGCAAACCAAACAACCCAGAGAAGTTCGCAGTCACGTACTCGACCTTGTAGTCGTTACGACGACCGATTTCATCCCAAAGGTCAACTTCAAACCCTTGTAACTTATCTTGCTTAACAAAGGTAAATGGGAAGTAGCGACCAGACATGCCGACTTTCACTTCTTGTGCTGTCGCAGCATATGCTGCTTGAGATACGGTTGCAGAAAGCACTAATGCCGTTAGTAGGCTTTTAATCCAGTTTTTCATTTTACTACTCCTTCGGTTTATGGAGAGGATGTTACTGGTAAAACTGTCGATAAGTTAAATAACGAGTTGTTATTAACCATAACAAATCCGTGGTTGAACGCTGACTTTTTGTTCATCTCTGTTCAAGGTTTGATCAAATTCGATGACAGCTTAAACACGGATCTATACACAAGTTAGATCATGTTTCGCATTTTGTGGGTAGATCTGTGTTTTGTGCATGCGTTTGTGAGTAAAATTAGGGAATATTGTGTGGATCAAGCCAAATCGACCGAAAAAATTGTGAATAACTTAGATCTTATTCACTGGATCGCCGATCATTTGCTGGCGATCTTGGTTATCAACAGGTAAAATTACCAATCTTTTCCAATTCCAATAAATAGAGTGAGAGCACCGTGTCATCTTCGCTTTGGTTGCAATGTTCGCAACGTCTACAAGAAGAGCTACCCGCTACCGAATTCAGCATGTGGGTTAGACCCCTGCAAGCTGAGCTTAATGACAACACCTTAACTCTATTTGCGCCTAACCGCTTTGTACTCGACTGGGTGCGCGATAGATACCTCAACAGCATTAACCGCCTACTGAAAGAGTACTGTGGTAATGATGTGCCGAATCTTCGTTTCGAAGTCGGCAGCAAGCCGATTTCTGCGCCGCCAGCACCTAAGCCAGTTAAGACCGCTGCTGACGTTGCGGCTGAGTCTTCTGCGCCTGCGCAGCTACAAGCGCGCCAACCTGTGCATAAAACCTGGGATGATGAGGCAGAAGTCTCGGACATCAATCATCGCTCGAACGTTAACATCAAGCATAAGTTCAACAACTTCGTTGAAGGTAAGTCGAACCAGCTTGGTCTTGCTGCGGCACGTCAGGTGGCGGATAACCCTGGTGCGGCCTATAACCCGCTGTTCTTATATGGCGGTACAGGTCTAGGTAAAACTCACCTATTGCACGCTGTAGGCAATGCCATTGTTGATAACAAGCCAAACGCGAAAGTGGTGTACATGCACTCGGAGCGTTTCGTTCAGGACATGGTTAAGGCGCTACAAAACAACGCAATTGAAGAATTTAAGCGCTACTACCGCAGTGTTGATGCGCTTCTTATCGATGATATTCAATTCTTCGCCAATAAAGAGCGTTCACAAGAAGAGTTCTTCCATACCTTTAATGCGCTGCTTGAAGGCAATCAACAGATCATCCTGACATCGGATCGTTATCCGAAAGAGATCAACGGCGTAGAAGATCGCCTGAAATCTCGTTTTGGTTGGGGCTTGACCGTGGCTATTGAACCACCAGAGTTGGAAACTCGCGTGGCGATCTTGATGAAAAAAGCCGAAGACCACCAAATTCACCTAGCGGATGAAGTGGCATTCTTCATTGCTAAGCGTCTGCGTTCAAACGTCCGTGAGTTGGAAGGCGCCCTAAATCGCGTGATTGCTAACGCCAACTTTACTGGTCGTCCAATTACCATCGATTTTGTTCGTGAAGCGCTACGTGACTTGCTGGCTCTGCAAGAGAAGTTGGTAACGATTGATAACATTCAAAAGACGGTTGCTGAATACTACAAGATTAAAGTAGCGGATCTGCTTTCTAAGCGTCGTTCTCGTTCTGTTGCTCGCCCGCGTCAGCTAGCGATGGCGCTCGCGAAAGAGTTGACCAACCACAGCCTGCCAGAGATTGGTGATGCATTTGGTGGTCGTGACCACACTACCGTGCTGCATGCGTGTCGTAAAATCGCTCAGCTCCGTGAAGAGAGTCATGACATTAAGGAAGACTATTCCAACTTAATTCGCACGCTTTCTTCATAATAGTGGCATAATCACTATAATTAGCATTCAAGTTATTGTATTTCGCATATAAGTGGCATGGATTGCCATCTTTACGAAGAGTTATCTATGAAATTTACTATCGAACGTCATCACCTACTAAAGCCGTTACAACAAGTTTCCGGTGCATTAGGCGGCCGTCCTACATTACCTATTTTGGGCAACTTGCTTCTTAAAGTCGAAGAAGGGGTACTTTCTCTTACCGCGACTGACCTTGAGGTTGAGTTGGTAAGTAAGGTGACGTTAGAGAGTGAATTTGAAGCAGGCAGTGTGACCGTTCCTTCACGTAAGTTCCTCGATATCTGTCGTGGGCTACCCGATGACTCAACAATCACTATCGTACTAGAAGGCGATCGCGTACAAGTACGCTCTGGTCGTAGCCGGTTCTCACTATCCACATTGCCAGCGAGCGATTTCCCTAACATTGAAGACTGGCAGCAAGAAGTGGCGGTGACGGTGACTCAAGCTGAGCTTAAGTCGCTGATCGACAAGACTCAGTTCTCAATGGCTAACCAAGATGTGCGTTACTACCTAAACGGTATGTTGTTTGAGTTAGACCAAACAACATTGCGCTCAGTGGCGACTGATGGTCACCGTATGGCGGTGGCAACGGTGGCGCTAGAAGGCAGTTTTGACAACAAACAGATCATTGTGCCGCGAAAAGGTGTACAGGAGCTTTCTAAGCTTCTAGATGCGCCAGAGCAGCCAGTAACGCTGCAAATTGGCAGTTCTAACATTCGTGCCGAAGTGAACAACTATGTCTTTACGTCTAAGCTTGTTGATGGTCGTTTCCCTGATTATCGCCGCGTAATGCCGCAAAATACCGACAAAACACTCGAAACTAACTGTGATGAGTTGCGTCAAGCGTTCTCCCGTGCCGCGATTCTATCGAATGAGAAATTCCGCGGTGTTCGCGTCAACCTAGCGGATAACGAGATGCGCATTACGGCTAATAATCCAGAGCAAGAAGAAGCTGAAGAGATGCTCGACGTGAACTTCCAAGGTGACGCGCTCGAGATTGGTTTCAACGTTTCTTACGTTCTCGATGTACTTAACACGCTTCGCTGCGACCAAGTACGCATCTCGATGTCAAATGCCAACGCCAGTGCGTTGATTGAAAATAGCGAAGATGACAGTGCCATGTACGTGGTGATGCCGATTCGTCTCTAAGACGAGCATGACGTTATGCCGCTTACGCGTTTAATCGTACAGCAATTTCGAAATATTAAAGCCTGTGATATTGAACTATCCACAGGCTTTAACTTTATTATCGGCCCCAACGGCAGTGGCAAAACCAGCTTGTTGGAGGCGATCTATTTACTCGGTCATGGACGCTCATTTAAAAGTTCGCTCACCGGTCGAGTGATACAAAATGACTGCCAAGAGCTGTTTGTACATGGCCGTTTTTTGAACTCGGATCAATTTGAGATACCCATTGGCATTAATAAGCAGCGCGATGGCTCAACAGAGGTTAAAATAGGCGGTCAATCTGGGCAAAAGTTAGCTCAGCTTGCCAAGGTTCTACCGCTGCAACTTATCCATCCAGAGGGCTTTGAATTGCTCACTGATGGCCCTAAGTTTCGTCGGGCATTTATCGACTGGGGTGTATTTCACTCTGAGCCCGGTTTTTTTGAGGCTTGGGGTCGCTTTAAGCGTCTCAGTAAGCAGCGCAATGCGCTACTTAAGACGGCCACCAGCTACCGAGAGTTGAGCTACTGGGATAGAGATTTAGCCCAGCTTGCTGAACAAATTGATGGTTGGCGCCGCACCTATATCGAGCAAATGAAAACCTTGGCGGAGGAAATGTGTCAGTCTTTTCTGCCGGAGTTTGAAATTAAACTCGGTTACTACCGTGGCTGGGAAAAAGATACGCCGTATGGCGAGCTCTTAGAACGTAACTTTGAGCGTGACCAAAGTTTGGGATACACCTTTAGTGGCCCAAATAAAGCCGATTTAAGAATTAAAGTGAACAACACCCCTGTAGAGGATGTGTTGTCTCGTGGTCAATTGAAACTGATGATGTGCGCGCTGCGCCTTGCGCAAGGGCAGCACCTCGCAGAGTTGACCGGAAAGCAATGTATCTATCTGATAGATGACTTTGCTTCAGAATTAGATAGCCTGCGTCGTAAACGCTTAGCGGATTACTTAAAACAGACTCAGGCTCAAGTTTTTGTAAGCTCTATTACCGAAAGCCAAGTTGCCGACATGATTGACGAAAATGGCAAGATGTTTCATGTGGAACATGGCACAATAGAGCAAGGTAAATAGTGAGAGAAACTCATGTCAGAAAATTACGATTCATCGAGTATTAAGGTACTAAAGGGTCTGGATGCGGTACGTAAGCGTCCGGGAATGTACATCGGCGACACGGACGATGGAACCGGTCTACACCACATGGTTTTTGAGGTGGTTGATAACTCAATTGATGAAGCGTTAGCAGGTCACTGTAGCGACATTATCGTGACTATTCATGAGGACAACTCTGTTTCTGTTAGCGATGATGGCCGTGGTATTCCAACGGAAATGCACCCAGAAGAACAAGTGTCTGCGGCAGAAGTTATCATGACGGTACTTCACGCGGGTGGTAAGTTCGATGACAACTCGTACAAGGTATCGGGTGGTCTGCACGGCGTAGGTGTTTCTGTTGTAAACGCACTGTCCAAGCAAGTGACACTGACAATCCATCGTGGCGGTCACATTCATACTCAAACTTATCACCACGGTGAGCCACAGGCGCCACTAGCAGTGATTGGTGATACTGACAAAACGGGTACAGAGATCCGTTTCTGGCCAAGTGAAGAAACCTTCTCTAATGTAGAGTTCCACTACGACATTCTTGCCAAGCGTCTACGTGAACTGTCGTTCCTAAACTCAGGTGTCTCAATCAAGCTTGTCGATAAGCGCGAAGAAGACAAAATGGATCACTTCATGTTTGAAGGTGGTATCCAAGCGTTTGTTGAGCATCTAAATACCAACAAGACACCAATCATTCAGAAAATCTTCCACTTTGATAACGAGCGTGATGATGGCATTACGGTTGAAGTGGCGATGCAGTGGAATGATGGCTACCAAGAAAACATTTACTGTTTTACCAACAACATCCCTCAACGTGATGGTGGTACCCACCTTGCAGGTTTCCGTGCCGCACTGACGCGTACGCTAAACTCATTCATGGATAAAGAGGGCTTCTCTAAGAAAGCCAAGACAGCGACATCAGGTGATGATGCTCGTGAAGGTCTAACAGCTATCGTATCGGTGAAAGTGCCAGATCCGAAGTTCTCAAGCCAAACCAAAGACAAGCTGGTTTCATCAGAAGTGAAATCAGCGGTTGAGTCTGCGATGGGTGAGAAGCTGTCTGAGTTCCTAGTAGAGAACCCAGGTGAAGCGAAGATTGTTTGTACTAAGATCATTGACGCCGCTCGCGCACGTGATGCAGCGCGTAAAGCGCGTGAGATGACACGTCGTAAAGGCGCGCTAGACCTAGCGGGTCTGCCAGGTAAACTGGCTGACTGCCAAGAGAAAGACCCAGCGCTTTCTGAACTGTACATAGTGGAGGGTGACTCTGCGGGCGGTAGTGCTAAGCAGGGTCGTAACCGTAAGAACCAAGCGATTCTTCCACTGAAAGGTAAGATCCTAAACGTTGAGAAAGCACGTTTCGATAAGATGCTGTCTTCACAAGAAGTGGCAACGCTAATTACAGCTCTAGGCTGTGGTATCGGCCGTGACGAGTACAACCCAGATAAACTGCGTTACCACAACATCATCATCATGACCGATGCGGACGTCGATGGTTCTCACATCCGTACGCTACTTTTGACTTTCTTCTACCGTCAAATGCCTGAGCTTATCGAGCGTGGTTACGTGTACATCGCTCAGCCACCGCTTTACAAAGTGAAGAAAGGTAAGCAAGAGCAGTACATCAAAGATGAAGATGCAATGAACCAGTACCAAGTTTCTTTGGCACTAGACAACGCAGCTCTTCACGTGAATCCTGAAGCTCCAGCACTAGCCGGTGAAGCACTAGAGAAACTTGTGCAGCAGTACAACGGTGCAGTGAAGATTGCTGAACGCATGGCTCGTCGCTACCCGCACGCACTAGTGAGTGAGTTCATGTACACGCCACGCCTAACAGCTGAGCAATGTCACGATGCGGCGGCGGTTGAAGCATGGTCTAAGCAGCTTGTTGAGCAGCTAAATGTGAAAGAAGTGGGCGCAAGCCAATACAGCTTTGAGGTTGAACAGCACGCTGAGCTAGGTTTGAATCTGCCGAAAATTATCGTGCGTACTCACGGTGTGACTCATGAACATGTACTCAGTATCGACCTACTGAACTCGAAAGAGTACGGCAAGCTAGCATCTCTATCGGAAGCTCTAGAAGGTCTGATTGAAGAGGGTGCTTACGTGAAACGTGGTGAGCGTACTCAACCGGTGAGCAACTTTGAAGATGCCCTAAACTGGCTAATCAAAGAATCGCGTCGTGGTCTAAGCCTACAGCGCTACAAAGGTCTAGGTGAGATGAACCCAGATCAGCTTTGGGAAACCACAATGGATCCAGAGACTCGTCGTATGATGCAAGTAACGATTGAAGATGCGGTTGGCGCAGACCAGCTGTTCACGACACTCATGGGCGACCAAGTAGAGCCTCGTCGTAACTTCATCGAAGAGAACGCACTGAAAGTAGCTAACCTAGACGTTTAGATTGGTTTCTCTTCGCTGGCTGAACTGATTTCTGCGTCGAAGGTGCTCATTTATACTTATAAATTGCGCGCCTTCTCCTTGAACTCAGCTCACCCAGCTTCGATAAACCAATCTAAAAACAAAAAGACTGCCTTACACGGCGGTCTTTTTTGTTTTTAACTCTATGAAAAATAACCGTTATAAAAATAATTAAAGAAAATGCCTTGAAAGCGATTTTCGCCATCCCTATATCTAGTTATGAAGAGGAAGCTGTCTTGCTCAAGAGAGAAGAAACAGACCTTTTAGACGCCAGCAAAGTATCGCTCAGTGGAGGATAGCTTTAACGGCACACTTAAAAAATATGATTTGTTGCTACGTCCCCGAACAGCAAGGCTGTCAGCGGAGTGGTGGATAAATCCCTTAGTCGTCACGGCATCGGTTTATGAACTTGGTGTTGGTGAACACTCACGACTAAGACTATTGCTTACTATGAGGATAGCATTATGAGAACTGTAGATTTCACTCCTTTATACCGCAACGCAATTGGCTTCGATCGTCTATTCAACATGATGGAAGCGAACACAGCGAAAAATTCTTCGGGCGGTTACCCTCCATACAACATCGAACAACAAGACGAGAATCACTTCCGTATTACTATGGCAGTGGCTGGCTTTGCTGAAGACCAACTCGATCTTACTCAAAAAGAGAACATGCTGATTGTTAAGGGTGAACGTAAAGCTGAAGAAGGCAAAAACTACGTGTACCAAGGCATCGCAGAGCGCGATTTCGAGCGTAAGTTCCAGCTTGCTGACTACGTGAAAGTCGTGGGTGCAAGTATGGAAAATGGTCTACTTCACGTTGATCTGGAGCGTGAGATTCCAGAAGCGATGAAGCCACGTAAAATTGAGATTGGTGGTAACAAACTGATCGAAGGCTAATCATTTCGCTGAAATGAAAGCCCTGATATAAAGAGTGAAAGAGCGCCAGAAGGCGCTCTTTTTGTATCTATTCTATTTTATCAACAGCCTTAAGCGCCAGTGCCTTGCAAGTATGCTTTAGCAACTTCTTCCGCGATAATCGCTATACCTTGCTGCATTTTGTCGTCATCTTGCACATAGTTCATGCGCAGACACTGATGGGCATGATCCCATTCATCTTCCTGACCGATAAAGAAGTATTCCCCAGGGACAATCAACACGCCGCGGTCCTTCAAGCGTTGGTAGAGCTCCATAGTGGTAATGGGTAGCTCATCAAACCATAGCCACAAAAAGATAGCGCCTTCTGGCTTATGGATTCGAAAACGTGGATCGGTAATCGCCGATTGCAATAACTCAACCGCGCGCTGGGATTTTTGCTGGTAGAACGGCTTAATGACGTTCGAGCTAAGCTCTAGAATGTCGCCTTTCTCAATCATATGATGAGCGAGTGCGGGACCAAAGCTGCCCGGCGCTAGACTAATAATGCCATTCATATTGGTCATCGCTTGCGTCACTTCTTCACTGGCAATGACGATACCACAGCGCAATCCTGGCAAGCCTAGCTTAGATAAGCTCATACAAAGGATAGTGTTCTCATTCCAAAACGGCTCCACATCTTCAAAGATGATGTTTGGGAATGGCAACCCGTAGGCGTTATCGATGATTAATGGGATGTTATTTTCACGAGCCAGCTTGTCCAGCTTATGGATCTCTTCGTCGGTGAGTACGTTACCCGTCGGGTTGGTTGGGCGAGAAGCACAAATTGCGGCAACCGAATCATCGATCTCTAGGTGCTCAAAATCCACATGGTATTTGAATAGACCGTTATCAAGCAGCTCAATCTCTGGGTGATAGGAGACAAAGATGTCTTCGTCTATGCCTGCGTCACCGTAACCAATGTATTCGGGTGCAATTGGTAGCAAGATTTTCTTGTGGCTGCCATCGCTTTGCTTACCTGCGAGTAAGTTAAATAGATAGAAAAATCCACTTTGGCTGCCATTGGTCAGACTGATGTTCTTTTCGGTGATGTTCCAGCCATAGGTATCACGCAATAGCTTGGCGAGCGATTTAACAAACGCATCTTTTCCTTGTGGACCATCGTAGTTGGCCATGGCAGCCACCAGCTCACCACTGGCGAGGAGGTCACTACTGGCTTGGTGAAAATACTCGAGCATGGCAGGAATGGCGGCTGGGTTACCACCTCCGAGCATGATGGCACCTGGAGTGCGAAGGCCATCATTAAGATCATCCATTAATTGGGTAATACCTGAGTAACGATTAAATTTTTCACCAAACTTCGAAAATTGCATTGTTGTACCTAGTTCATTGTGTTCACTTGTTGTGTTTATAAGGGGTTTTATCCTGCTGGTAGCAAGATGAACCTTTGAACATACAGCAATGATTACGGCAGGCAAAGCACTATTTGAGTGCAAAGAAAATGAGCAATAAAAAAGGAGCGCGGTAAGCGCTCCCTTTGATGTGATGTAGTTGGTAATCTAATGACTATTCGCCAGTGTAAACGATGAGTACCTTGTCATCTTGGTAGCGACGTTCAAATGCATAGTACCCGTTTTGCTGGTGGGTAATATGCTCACCCTTAGCAATCGCTGGGTGGCGTAGGCGAAAGTCGCCTAATGTTTGCCAGTGCTTCAATAGGGTTTCGCGATGGCCCGTTATCTTATCCCAAGGCATGTCTGAGCGCGTACCTTGGTGTGAGTCAGAGCCACTGACACCTAGATCTCTTGCTATCTCATCACCATAGTAGATCTGCACCGCACCCGGACTCAACATCAGTGCATTGGCGGCACGCATCTGATCATCAATACTTCGGCTTCGAGATGCCCAGAACAGTGAGGTGTCGTGCGAAGAGAGGTAGCTCAGCACATTAAACTCGCTGTCGCTGTTAATGCGCTCGGCATAGCGGCGATAGTCACTGTCTAGGTTAGCAAAACATTTTAATGCCTTAGGGGCAACATCCCCTTGGAACTCGAAGTTGATGATAGAATCAAAACCGTTATCAAAATACGGGCTCTTCACCACGCTATGCGCCCAAACCTCACCGGTCATCCAGAACGGTTTATCATCCAGTGCCTTGTCTGGGTTGTTTTGTTTCCACTCTGCCAGTGCTTCATTACTGGCTTGCTTGAGCTTGGCCCAGCTTTCCATTTCGACGTGTTTAGCGGTATCGACACGGAAGCCATCGATGCCATACTCGCGAACCCAATCCGTGAGCCAGGTGATCAAATGCTCACTTGGCGTGGCTTGAACCTCTTTAGCATTGGTCTCTTTATTCCGATAGAAGTTCGGCAGGCCTGTCTTTTGCGTCGATTCGGTTTTTAGATCCGGCAAGAAGTTGAGTGACATGGTTCTGTCGTTGTATCCTGGTGTGTCGTAGTCACCAATATCGGTACGGATCCAGTCTTTACCCCACCATTTATCCCAGGCTTCAGCGTCGCTGTATTTGATGTAGTCGTTGAAGCTATGCCAGCTTTGTCCTGATTTTGGGTGCCAATCGGTCCAGTTTTCACCGAGCTCTTGTTTTGCCTCTTCATCAGAGAGGTACAGCTTTCCAAAGCCAAACTCTTGCATGTCCGCTAGCGTGGCATAGCCGGTATGGTTCATGACCACATCCCAAACGACGCGGATACCTTTCTCGTGGGCAGTATCCATAAACTGGCGTAATTCAGCCTCGGTGCCCATGTTGGCATCGAGTTTGGTCCAATCTTGATGGTAATAGCCGTGATAGCCATAGTGCTTGAAGTCACCTCTGTCACCGCCACCAACCCAACCATGAATTTGCTCCAGTGGTGAGGTGATCCAGATAGCATTGACGCCCAGTGATTCAATGTAGTCGAGTTTTTTAGTCAAACCGTCCAGATCGCCACCATGGAAGGTACCGATTTCATGTTTACCGTCTTTGCTTCGGCCATAGCTGTTATCGTTATCTGGGTTGCCGTTGTAGAAGCGATCGGTCATGACGAAATAGACAGTCGCGTTGTCCCAGTCGAATTCCGCCTTCGGTGCTTGCTCTGCTGGTTCTAGCAGTAATAGGCCTTGGCTGTTTGCACCAGGCTGCAGCGCAATCTTGCCGCTGCTGACCGTCGCTTGTTGCCCGCTCAGCGCATCTCTAAGTACAGTCCCATCGGCAAAGGTGGCACTGACATCGATAACTTTGGGGGTGTCGGTGGCAACAGGACAGGTAGAGGTAAAATCGTTGCTCTGTTTTGGTTTCACCTTTACGGTGAGCTCGTTGTTGGCTGGATTGAGCGTAAACTGGTAGGTATTCGCCTTGAATACTCGCATTGGAATGGCCGATTCCCCGGCACAATCATCGAGCTTTAGCGGGCGATTGAACTTAATGCGCGCTTCTTCCGCTAGGGAAAAGGTGCTGCCACAGGTTTGTGCATGATCACCAATAGAAAAGGTGTAGCTGCCTTTATCAAGCCTCTTTTCTGCAACCAGCAAACCTTGTTCATGAGCAGTAAAAGCAACTTGTTGGTCACCTAGACTAAGTAGTAACGCGTCATCTGGCAGTTGGCTACAGGCGCTAAGCATCGCCACTGAAAGTGAAAGTAGGGTCTTTTTCATGGGTTCTCTTCCTTGAAGTTATCCCACGTTTATATCAAATATTGACCTCTACATTCTGGGTGCTATAACCGCTAGTTTGCAGGCAAACTCCCTACAATTTTCTTACTAGTTCACAGAACTAACAATAACTTGTTGCTGATCGAAAGGTACAAAAAAGGGAAGCGGATGCTTCCCTTTCATTAACCATTACTGCCTAAAACTGACGACTATTTCTGAAGAAGTGAAATGTCGGCGATTTGTAGGAACAGGTTACGCAGGTTGTTCAGTAGTGTCAGACGGTTCTTCTTAAGCGCTTCGTCATCGGCCATGACCATCACGTTATCGAAGAACGCATCCACTGGCTCACGTAGGTCAGCAAGCTTGCTTAGAGCTTGTTGATAGTTACCGGTCGCGAATGCTGGCTCAAGGGCTTCAGTCATCACTTCAACGTTCTCTGCTAGCGTCTTCTCTGCATCTTCTTGTAGAAGTGCAAGGTCGATCTCTGCTGCCAGTTCGCCGTCGAATTTCGCTAGGATGTTACCTACACGTTTGTTCGCTGCCGCTAGTGCTTCTGCTGCGTCTAGCTCACGGAAGTGAGATACCGCTTTAACGCGTTGGTCGAAGTCTGCTGGTTTGGTTGGACGGTTAGCCAGTACTGCTTGGATGATATCCACGCTGAAGCCTTCGTCTTTGTACCATGCATTGAAACGACCAAGCATAAAGTCGATGACGTCGTTTGCAACGTTCGCGTTTGTTAGCTTGTCGCCAAATAGCGATTGTGCTTTCGCAATTAGGTCAGTCAGGTCTAGGTTGTAGCCGTTTTCTACGATGATACGTAGCACACCTAGCGACGCACGACGAAGTGCGAATGGGTCAGAGCCCTTAGGTGCTTGGCCAATACCAAAGATACCGACAATCGTATCTAGCTTGTCTGCCATTGCGACTGCTGAAGAGATACCTGTGCTTGGTAGATCGTCACCGGCGAAACGCGGCATGTACTGCTCGTAAAGCGCCAGTGCTACTTGCTCATCTTCACCATCGTGAGTGGCGTAGTGCATGCCCATTACACCTTGAGTATCGGTAAACTCGAATACCATAGAGGTCATTAGGTCACACTTCGCTAGAAGACCAGCACGCTTAGATTTCTCTACGTCAGCATCGATTTGCTCTGCGATGTAGCCAGCAAGTTCAGTGATGCGGTCTGTCTTGTCTTTGATAGTACCAAGCTGCTTCTGGAAGATAGCTTGCTCTAGCTCAGGAAGACGGTCGATAAGAGGGCGCTTACGGTCAGTGTTAAAGAAGAATTCAGCATCCGCTAGACGTGGACGTACAACCTTCTCATTACCTTCGATAACGTAGCGAGGCTCTTTAGATTCGATGTTAGAAACGAAGATAAAGTTAGGCAGTAGCTTCTTGTTCTCGTCATACACCGGGAAGTATTTCTGGTCACCTTTCATGGTGTAAACCAACGCTTCAGAAGGCACCTTCAGGAACTCTTCTTCAAACTTCGCCGTTAGTACTACTGGCCATTCAACTAGAGAAGTGACTTCTTCAACTAGGTCATCTTCTAGATCAGCGATACCACCAACAGCCGCTGCTGCTTTTTGAGAATCTGCTAGGATGATTGCTTTACGCGCTTCGTAATCTGCCATGACTTTACCGCGCTCTTCTAGGATCGCAGGGTATTGCTCAGCAGAATCGATAGTGAACTCTTGCTCACCCATGAAACGGTGACCACGGATAGTGCGGTCAGAGGCTACGCCTAGGATCTCGCCTTCAATCAGGTCGGAGCCCATTAGCATAGTCAGTGTTTTAACAGGACGGATAAATTGAGTCGTCTTGTTACCCCAACGCATTGGTTTCGCGATTGGTAGGTTAGCTAGCGCTTTTGCTGCAAGCTCAACCACGATTTCCGTTGTTGCTTGGCCTTTTACTTCTTGTTTGAAAAGAAGCCATTCGCCTTTGTCAGTCACTAGGCGGTCTGCTTGCTCAACAGTGATGCCGTTACCGCGAGCCCAACCTTGAGCTGCTTTAGTTGCATTGCCATCAGCATCGAATGCCACAGAAACAGCAGGACCACGCTTCTCAACCACTTTATCAGGCTGACCTTCAGCAAGACCCGCTACCTTAAGTGCTAGACGACGAGGAGCCGCGTACCATTTTACGCCTTCGTGTGCGAGATCTGCGCCTTTAAGCTCTGCTTCGAAGTTTGCTGCGAAAGCTTCTGCTAGAGTGCGAAGCTGTGTTGGTGGTAGCTCTTCAGTACCCAGCTCAATTAGAAATTCTTTTGCCATGATTACTTCTCCTCGTCTTTCTTAAGCATTGGGAAGCCTAGAGCTTCACGTGATGCGTAGTACGCTTCTGCAACTGATTTAGTCAGGTTGCGGATGCGGAGGATGTAACGCTGGCGTTCTGTTACAGAGATAGCTTTGCGCGCATCAAGGATGTTGAATGCGTGACCTGCTTTAAGAATGCGCTCGTACGCAGGAAGTGGAAGTGGCTTCTCAAGCTCAAGCAGCTCTTTACATTCTTTCTCGCACTGGTCGAAGAAGGTAAATAGGAAGTCTACGTCTGCGTGCTCGAAGTTATATGTTGATTGCTCAACTTCGTTTTGGTGGAAGATATCACCGTAAGTGACGTTAGAGCCATCTGGTGCGACGTTCCATACCAGATCGTATACTGAGTCTACTTCTTGGATGTACATAGCTAGACGTTCGATACCGTAAGTGATTTCGCCCGTTACTGGCTTACACTCAAGACCGCCAACTTGCTGGAAGTAAGTAAACTGAGTGACTTCCATACCGTTTAGCCATACTTCCCAACCAAGACCCCATGCGCCAAGCGTTGGGTTTTCCCAGTTGTCTTCTACGAAGCGAATATCGTGAACTAGCGGGTCGATACCAAGAACTTCAAGTGAGCCTAGGTACAACTCCTGAATGTTATCTGGAGAAGGCTTAAGCGCAACTTGGAACTGATAATAGTGCTGCAGACGGTTCGGGTTCTCGCCGTAGCGACCATCGGTCGGACGACGTGAAGGTTGAACGTATGCCGTAGACATTGGCTCTGGGCCAAGTGCACGTAGACATGTCATTGGGTGAGAGGTGCCTGCACCTACTTCCATATCTAGTGGTTGAACAATAGTACAACCGTTCTGTGCCCAGTAATCCTGCAGCGCGAGGATCATTCCCTGGAAGGTTTTGATATCGTATTTTTGCATAGTAATTCGCGCAATTCTCTAAGTGAAAAGGTCTATCTGATAATCAGAAAATAACAAATAAGTATACCGATTAATCGGTAAGGGGAGTAGGGGTAAAAGTGCTGAATTAATCCCCGCAAAGCTAAAAAATGGGGTTTTTCGGTGTTGTTCGCTATGTAGAAGGGTCGAAACCCCACGATT
This sequence comes from Vibrio sp. CB1-5, assembly GCF_059412285.1. NCBI lineage: Bacteria > Pseudomonadati > Pseudomonadota > Gammaproteobacteria > Vibrionales > Vibrionaceae > Vibrio > Vibrio sp. CB1-5. The sequence continues at coordinate 70,319 of NZ_JBJHPB010000025.1, forward strand.
GTTGAAATTGATTCGATGAGTGATTACAATGCCGCCATCTCTGGGGAGTAGCTTATCCATATGCTTGCAAGCATTTGGATTCGTTCGTCAACATAATTGGTGCAAAATCACCATGGCGCTCGAGACTTGTGCCCGCAAGTTTAGCAAGACCATAGATAAACATCGTGAACCGGGGTGGGGCGCGAGGTTTGTCTATAGGTTAAATACTATAAACCCTGCCCCTTAGAGCATGTCGTGAGCGTTTTAGCTATATCAATTACTACCGTTGCACTCGCCGAAATTGGCGATAAGACCCAGCTTTTGTCGTTATTGCTGGCCAGCCGTTACCGTAAACCCATTCCCATCATTGCCGCTATCTTTTTAGCGACCATTGCCAACCATGCGTTAGCTGCTTGGCTCGGTGTCGTGGTGGCAGATTACCTATCTCCGGACGTCCTTAAATGGGTGCTGGTGGTCAGCTTCCTTGCCATGGCGGCGTGGATCTTGGTGCCGGATAAACTGGATGACGATGAGAGTATTTCAAGTCGTGGTCCGTTTATCGCCAGTTTTATCGCATTCTTCATTGCTGAAATTGGTGATAAAACCCAGATAGCGACCTCCATTCTTGGCGCGCAATACGCGGATGCGCTGACTTGGGTGGTGATAGGAACTACGGTGGGTATGCTACTTGCTAATGTGCCCGTGGTGCTGATTGGTAAATTATCCGCGGATAAATTACCACTAGATTGGATTCGTCGTATTACTGCCATTTTGTTTGTAGGACTCGCTATTGGAGCCGCTGTTTTTTAATAACAATATCAACTGAGTATCGAATTTTAATCGCGATCAAACTCTCGCTCGAATCTGACTGATTTCGTGATGAATGACATATTAGTGTCATAATTGTCATGGTACTTTAATCATGTGGATCCTAGCGAGAGGGCAAGAGTATGCTTACACGTTACACAGGAATGACCGCAGAAAGCCAAAGCCGTTTGTTTACGTTCGGTTTGGTATTAACGCTGCTGGGTATGGTACTCACGGATATGTGGATACCTATGGTAGTAGGCGCCATTATTATGGCGGGATTGGCTGTCGAGTCGTGGATTCGGGTTCAGCATCTTATCCCAATGCACAATGAGATTCGTTCGATGCAAAAGCAAATCAAGAAACTTCAATCTGAAGTCAGAACGCTGGAGTATGACGAATAGCTCGAACAAGACTAAGAGCTTCAATGAGACGAATAGTAGAAAGGCTGCCAATGGCAGCCTTTTTTAATGCGTTATGCCATGCCTTTTTTGATTAGGTAAAGGTAGGGTACCGTTTCTGTTTGCGCACCAAGCAATTGGTGATCCATAAAGCGACAGAAACTTGGAATATCGCGAGTGGTGGAAGGATCGTCGGCTTTCACCAACAACACATCACCATCTTCCATTTTACGAATTGTCTTCCTGACCATCATCACTGGCTCTGGGCAGCGCAATCCTTCGGCCTCAAGCGTTTGCGTGGCAAGGTCTGTATTGATTGTCATGGGGAACTCTTTTCTGTAGAAAACAGCCCAAATTCTACTTATGAAGAAAAAATATGCAATAACCCCTTGGCAAATGGATCTTTTTGCTTTAACTTTGTTAACAAGTTGGTAACAAAGAGACAGGGAAGTAGCTATGTTGACCGCACTAGATAGATTAACAATATACTCGGTACTGTGCGTGATTGCGTTTTGTGCCTTGGTACTTCAGCCTTCACCACAAGCTGGTTGGACACCTTTAATTGGTTTGAGTGCTGCAATCGTGGGATTGTGGTTTGAGATGAGACGCTGGCAAGATGCTTCTGAGGAGCAAGAAAATTAACAATTGATAAACATTTGCCATTAAATAGATTCAACACACTACGACATTCCGACACTATCCCCATTTTCTTGGGCTTCCCCGCTGAAAGGCGGGATTTTTTTTATCTGAAGAAAAGCAAACCAGGTGTAGACTAAGTAAAGATAAAACCTAGGAAAGGCTTATGGAACTCGAAGAAATCTATCGCCGTGATCTTAACTTATTGGTGGCATTGAAGGTACTCGTAGAGGAGGGCAGTGTTAGTCAGGCTGCTGTGCGACTTAACCTAAGTCAGTCTGCGACGAGTCGAGTGTTGGGAAGATTGCGAGACTTACTTGGCGATCCGCTATTTACTCGTCAGGGGCAGCGCATTATTCCGACCAGTAAGGCGCTTGAAATATGTAAGCAAATAGACCAGCCACTTGAATCCTTTCGTCAGTTGTTAACCCCTAGCGAGTTCAATCCTTACTATTGTAATGAGCGTTTCCTTATTGCTACCACTGACTACGCGATGCAAACCATTTTGCCCTACGCGCTGCCTAAGATTTATCAGCTAGCACCGAATATCTCTTTAGAGTTTGCGCCGCTGCAACATGAAAGCCTTTTTAAACAGCTAAGTACAGACAAAGTCGACATGGCAATTTGCCGTCCCACCGGATCTGTGACGCCTTTGCATCAAGAAGTGCTTGGACCTGTGGGCGTTTCTTGTTTGGTTTCCAAACATCATCCCTTGGCGGACAAGCCTTTATCTCTTGAGGATTATATTAATGCGCCTCATGCGATGATCGCTATCAGTGATGGTGTTAAAGCGCTACTGGATGCTGCGCTTATTAATCAAAATCCAAGAAAGATGGTGTTGCGCGCGTATCATCTAGAAGCGGCGTTAGCGATCGTCGACAGTATGCCGCTTATCATTACCGTTCCGGCTGACCTCGCTTACCTAGTGGCCGAGCGCTACGATTTGGTGATTAAACCGCTACCTTTTGCCTTTACGCCGTTTGACTATTCATTGATCTGGCATGCTCGATGCGATACTTCGGAGTCTCAAAAGTGGTTGCGCTCGGTGGTGAAAGAAGAGTGTGGAAAATTGATTGCTAAGCGTATTGAAGATGTGGGTTTAGGTTGAATAGAAAAAAGGCTCTCGTAATGAGAGCCTTTTCTATAGCGAGGTTATCGTTAATTAGATTTTGATAGTCACGCGACCCGTTACGGCGCCGTTAGTGATGTCTTCAGCCGCTTGAATTGCCTCTTCTAGTGCTACGGTTTTGCTAGCCTGTGCGTAGTATGACTCAGGAAGTAGCGTTGCTAGCTGCTCCCAAGCTTTGATGCGTTTTTCGCGTGGGCACATTACAGAGTCAACACCTTGTAGACGCACGTTACGCAGGATAAATGGCATCACTGTAGTAGGCAGGTCAAAGCCACCCGCTAGACCACAAGCTGCAACAACACCGTTGTAGTTCACTTGCGCAAGTACTTTAGCAAGCATGTTGCTGCCTACGGTATCGACAGCTGCAGCCCAGAATTGACGCTCAAGTGGTTTCGCTGGCTCTTCCAGTTCGCTGCGCTCAACAATGCGTGATGCACCGAGTGATTTTAGTAGTTCACCATTCGCTGAAGCGCGACCTGTCACTGCTGCTACTTTGTAACCTAGCTGGCTAAGTAGTGTGACAGAGACACTACCCACACCACCACTTGCGCCAGTGACCAGTACTTCGCCGTCTTCTGGTTTTACGCCAGCATCAACAATGGCTTGTACACATAGCATTGCAGTAAAACCTGCAGTACCGATAGCCATCACTTTTTCTGCATCGAGACCTGCTGGCATTGGCACTAGCCAGTCACCGTTTAGGCTCGCTTTCTCAGCCATGCCACCCCAGTGATTCTCACCGACCCCCCAGCCAGTGAGAACCACTTCGTCGCCTTCCTTATAGCGAGGGTCGTCTGATTGCGACACGACGCCAGAAAGATCGATACCCGGTACCATTGGGAAATTGCGGATGATTTTACCTTTACCGGTAATAGCCAACCCATCTTTGTAGTTCAAAGATGAATATTTTACATCTATTTTTACATTACCTTCTGGAAGCTGTGACTCGTCTACTTGAGAAATAGTAGCGATTGTTTTTTTGTCTTCTTGGTTAAGTAACAGTGCTTTGAACATGATGTTCTCCAATGAGTTGACGTGTTATCTGCTGCAAAGTGTAGGTGAGAAATTCGAAAAAAAACAATGAAACTTCAACATTAGATGTATGCATTACATGCATAAATAAAAACAGCCCCGAAAACGGAGCTGTTTGCGTTGAAGAGCCGTAATGAGAGGACTACGGTCTTTCAAAGATGGTTGCGATACCTTGACCTAAACCAATACACATAGTGGCAAGACCGATCTTAGCGTCTTTGTTTTCCATGATATTGATAAGCGTGGTTGAGATACGAGAGCCCGAGCAACCCAATGGGTGACCCAATGCGATGGCGCCGCCATTCAGGTTAACCTTTTCATCGACCACATCCAGTAGACCAAGATCTTTAGCACATGGCAGAGATTGAGCCGCAAATGCTTCGTTTAGCTCAACAATATCGATGTCGTCCATCGTTAGACCTGCACGCTTCAGTGCTTTTTGCGTGGCAGGTACCGGGCCGTAACCCATAATCGACGGATCGCAGCCAGCAATGGCCATAGAGCGGATCTTCGCGCGAATGGTTAAACCAAGCTCGTTGGCTTTCTCTTCGCTCATGATCAGCATGGCAGACGCACCATCAGACAGTGCCGATGACGTACCTGCGGTTACTGTGCCATTTGCAGGGTCAAAGACTGGACGAAGCTTAGATAGCCCTTCAACATTGGTTTCTGGACGAATCACTTCATCGTAATCGAGGGTAAACAGTGAACCATCTTCAGCATGACCTTCGGTCGGCAAGATCTCGTTCTTGAAGCGACCTTCAAGCGTTGCTGCTTGCGCTCGCTGGTGGCTTCGCGCTGCAAACTCATCTTGTTGCTCACGGCTGATGCCATGCAATTTACCCAGCATTTCGGCGGTGAGACCCATCATGCCCGCTGCTTTCGCGACGTTTTTAGAAAGCTGAGGGTGGAAGTCCACACCGTGTGTCATAGGAACGTGTCCCATGTGCTCAACGCCACCAATCAGGCAGATCTCAGCATCGCCAACCATGATTGAGCGCGCAGCGTCATGCAATGCTTGCATAGATGAGCCACACAGACGGTTTACCGTGACGGCACCAATTTCAATCGGTAGGCCTGCCAGTAGCGCTGCATTACGAGCAACGTTAAAACCTTGCTCTAGGGTTTGCTGTACACAGCCCCAGTAGATATCTTCAATCTCTTCTGGCTTCACTTGTGGGTTGCGAGCCAAGATACCTTTCATTAGATGTGCCGATAAGTCTTCAGCACGCTGATGTCTAAATGCACCACCCTTGGAACGACCCATAGGTGTACGAAGACAATCAACAACGACAACATTTTTCATTTTGATATTCCTCATCCAATCGGTGGTTACAGTGAGCTAGCTTGCTGCACGTCGTAGAAGCGCTTGCTAGAGCTTGCCATATCGACCAGCGACTGAGGCACCTTGTACATTGCACCTAGCGACTCATATTGCTTCGCCATCACAACGTAGTTATCGATGCCGATACTGTCTAGATAACGGAACACACCACCTCTAAATGGAGGGAAGCCTAGACCATAAACCAGCGCCATATCTGCTTCTTGTGGTGTTGCAATGATGCCTTCTTCCAAACACAGTACGACTTCGTTGATCATTGGAATCATCATGCGTTGAATAATGGTGTCATCATCGAATGATTGTGCAGGCTTGCTGACGGACTCAAGCAGTGAATTGATGTCTTCACTTGGTGCTTTCTTAGGACGACCGCGTTTGTCCGTGGTGTACGCATAGAAACCCGAGCCATTCTTTTGACCATAGCGAGTGTTTTCAAACAGCACATCAATAGAATCACGCTGATCTTTTGCCATGCGCTCAGGGAAGCCTTCTGCCATCACCGCTTGTGCATGGTGCGCTGTATCGATACCCACCACATCAAGTAAGTAAGCAGGTCCCATTGGCCAGCCAAACTTACGCTCCATGATTTTATCGATCTGAATGAAGTCTGCGCCATCCGCCAGTAGCTGACTAAAGCCGCCAAAGTATGGGAATAGAACACGGTTAACGAAGAACCCAGGGCAGTCGTTCACAACGATTGGGGATTTACCCATTTTCGCTGCGTAAGCAACTACGCGGTTGATGGTTTCTTCTGAGGTGTGCTCACCGCGAATGATTTCGACCAATGGCATGCGGTGTACTGGGTTAAAGAAGTGCATACCACAGAAGTTTTCTGGGCGTTTTAGTGACTTCGCAAGAACATTGATAGGAATGGTTGAGGTATTCGAGGCGATGACAGTGCCTTCTCCGACCATCTCTTCGACTTCACTCAGTACTGCGGCTTTGATTTTTGGATTCTCAACCACAGCTTCCACAATCACATCGCTTTGCTCAATGCCGGCGTAATGTAGGCTCGGGGTAATAGAAGCCAGCACGCCAGCCATTTTAAATCCGTCGATACGTCCACGTTGCAAACGCTTGTTGAGTAGCTTAGAGGCTTCGGTCATACCTAGCTCAAGGGAGGCTTGAGCGATATCTTTCATGATAACAGGTACGCCTTTTAGCGCTGATTGGAAGGCGATACCGCCACCCATAATACCTGCACCTAGTACTGCTGCGCGCTCAGTGTCTTTACCAGACTTAGCGGCTTTCTTAGCAAGACCTTTGATGTATTGGTCATTGAGGAAAATACCAACCAGTGCGTTAGCAACATCTGAACCGGCAAGATTGATGAAGTAGTTCGCTTCTACATCAAGCGCTTCATCACGACCATAGTGAGCGGCCTCTTCAATCGTTTTAACTGCGGCCATTGGCGCTGGGTAGTGAGGTCCAGCTTTTTGTGCCACCAGACCTTTCGCCATGGTGAAGCTCATCATAGATTCAAGCTTACTGAGCGTTAGCGGTGATACTTTTGCTTGGCGACGCGCTTTCCAATCAATCTTTTCATTGATGGCTAGCTCAATAGTGTTCAATGCAGAGTCATACAGCGCATCAGTTTCGACGATAGCATCAAGTAGGCCGACTTTTAGCGCCTCACCTGCTCGGCATGCTTTGCCTTGTGTGATGATCTCCATGGCACTGTCTGCGCCAATCAGTCTTGGCAAACGAACGGTACCACCAAAACCAGGCATGATACCCAGCTTGGTTTCTGGCAGGCCGATGCTGGTGGTCTTGTCGCCAATTCTAAAGTCAGTTGCCAATACGCACTCACAACCACCGCCTAGCGTGTGGCCTTTCAATGCAGATAGCGTTGGTACTGGCAAGTCTTCCAGCTTGTTGAAAATGTTGTTAGCGAACCCTAACCATTCCTTGAGTTCAGCTTTTGGCTTGGCAAACAGTCCAAGGAACTCAGTGATGTCAGCGCCCACAATAAAGGCACTTTTATCCGTCGTTAGGATAAGTCCCTTAAGGTCACTCCATGCAGCAAGCGCATCGAGGGCTTTGTCTAAAGATTCGAGAGTAGCCAGATCAAGTTTATTGACCGACTGGGGAGAGCTAAAGCACAGTTCGGCGATGCCGCTGCGTACTTCCTTTACCTGTAGCGTTTCAGATTGGTAAATCATTGTCATTCTCCGTGACAGACAATCCGTGATTGTGTGAAAGCGGTTGTTATAGTTTTACTTCTGGTTAGACCAGTTATTTAAGTGTGTACCGCATTGAATTTAATTTCAATACATTTTTTAAACAACTGTTTAACATTATGACCAGTGTCCAATCTTGGAGTCAATTGCTATTGCTCGTGCTAGAATACCCCTTTTAGGCGACAAACCTCGTAAAACCCAATGAACTCAACTGCATACTTGATACCTGAGCACCCAGTTATTTTTGAAGAAGAGATCAAAAAGAGTGTGTTCATCACGCAAATCGCTCATACGCCGAGTATTGAGTTGGCGAAAGCATTTGTTGACCAAGTTAAGAAGCAGCACAGCAGCGCGCGACATAATTGTTGGGGCTTTGTGGCGGGACGTCCTGAAAATTCGATGATGTGGGGCTTTAGTGACGACGGTGAGCCGTCTGGTACCGCAGGTAAGCCTATCTTAGCGCAGCTTAGTGGTTCTGGTATTGGAGAGCTCACTGCAGTGGTCACGCGCTATTCTGGTGGCATCAAACTTGGCACGGGTGGTTTGGTGAAGGCTTACGGTGGTGGCGTACAACAAGCACTTAAGCTGATTCAAACAATCGAAAAAAAAATCACCACACAATTACGTCTAGAGTTAGACTATGCATTCGTGTCTATAGCTCAAGCCGAGCTGAGTCGTTTCGAAGCGGTTGAGGTCGAGTCGCACTACACCGACAAGGTCATTCTTATTGTTGAGTTAGAAGTGAACCATGTTGATGCACTGACGCAGAGTATCATTAATAAAAGCGGAGCCAAGGCAATGGTCTCCCCAGTAGAAAAAAACTAGGACGTAACGAAGCACCGCTTCATCAACTCATATGCAATTTCGATCCATAATTCGCATTGTCGGACTGCTACTCGCTCTGTTTAGCGTTTCAATGCTCGCACCCGCTTTAGTCGCACTGATTTATCGAGATGGTGCGGGTGTGCCTTTTGTTACCACATTTTTCGTCCTACTTGTTTGCGGCGGTTTTTTTTGGTTTCCAAACCGTCGTCATAAACACGAACTCAAAGCCAGAGATGGCTTCCTTATTGTTGTACTGTTTTGGACCGTAATCGGTAGTGCGGGTGCACTGCCATTTTTGATTTCTGATTATCCCAATGTTTCTGTCACCGATGCCTTCTTTGAGTCCTTCTCGGCACTAACCACGACAGGGGCGACAGTGATCGTTGGTTTGGATGAGCTTCCTAAAGCGATTTTGTTCTATCGTCAGCTACTTCAGTGGTTTGGTGGTATGGGTATCATCGTACTTGCTGTGGCTATCTTGCCGGTACTTGGTATCGGTGGGATGCAGCTTTATCGAGCAGAGATTCCAGGACCAGTTAAAGACAGTAAGATGACGCCACGTATTGCAGAGACTGCAAAAGCGCTTTGGTACATCTATCTTAGTTTAACTATTGCCTGTGCGGCGGCATTTTGGGTGGCAGGTATGACGCCATTTGATGCCATCGCCCATAGTTTCTCGACGATTGCGATTGGCGGCTTCTCGACCCACGATGCGAGTATGGGTTATTTCAACAGTCCGGCTATCAACATGATTACGGTTGTATTCCTGCTGATCTCTGCATGTAACTATTCTTTGCACTTTGCGGCTTTTGCCTCTGGCGGCGTGCATCCTAAATATTATTGGAAAGATCCTGAGTTTAGAGCCTTCATCTTTATTCAGGTAGTTCTGTTTTTGGTGTGCTTCCTTATCTTACTTGAGCATCACTCTTACAACTCCATGTACGACGCGTTCGATCAGGCTCTGTTCCAGTCAGTTTCGATATCGACGACGGCCGGCTTTACGACAACGGGCTTCTCTGAGTGGCCACTGTTCTTGCCGGTACTCCTACTGTTCTCATCATTTATTGGTGGCTGCGCGGGTTCAACGGGTGGCGGCATGAAGGTTATCCGTATTCTTCTGCTGACGCTGCAAGGTGCCCGTGAAATGAAGCGCTTGGTTCACCCAAGAGCGGTCTATACCATCAAAGTTGGCGGAACAGCTCTATCACAGCGCGTTGTCGATGCGGTTTGGGGGTTCTTCTCCGCTTATGCATTGGTGTTTGTGGTGTGTATGTTGGCACTTATCGCAACGGGTATGGATGAGCTCAGTGCTTTCTCTGCCGTAGCGGCGACACTGAATAACCTTGGCCCAGGTCTTGGTGAAGTGGCTCTTCACTTTGGTGATGTGAACGACAAGGCGAAATGGGTACTGATTGTGTCGATGCTATTTGGGCGATTAGAAGTGTTCACTCTTCTTATACTACTAACGCCAGCATTCTGGCGAAGCTAATTCATCAATACAAATTTACTAATAGATGGCAGCGAAGGAAATCATCGTGGAAAAAGTTCTCTATCTCTATTCTTCTCGCGAAGGACAAACAAAGAAAATCATTGGGCGTATTGCTGAGCAGCTTGGTCACAATGATGCTGCCGCTATTAACCTGCATGAAAACCCAGATGTAAATCTGCGTGACTATGACAAAGTACTCATTGGTGCCTCTATTCGCTATGGCCATCTGAATAAGAAGCTGTATCAGTTTATTGAAGCAAACCAACAGCAACTGAGTGAGATGAAGGCGGCGTTCTTCTGCGTAAACCTGACAGCAAGAAAAGAAGACCAAGGTAAAGATACGCCGGAAGGTAGCGCCTATATAAAGACGTTTCTTAAAAAGTCACCTTGGCAGCCGACTCTGATCGGTGTTTTTGCCGGAGCCCTCTATTACCCTCGTTATAATTCGTTTGATCGCTTTATGATTAAGCTAATTATGACCATGACTGGCGGCGAAACGGATACTACTAAGGAAGTTGAGTATACCAATTGGGAGAAAGTGGGGCTGTTTGCTGAGAAATTTGCCCAGCTATAGAGAGAAAATGTTGGTTTTTACGCCGTTTTGACTCGTTTTTAAGCGAACGATAAAAAAAAGCGAAAAACTTTAAAAAAAAGGGTTGCCAACTTTAATC
>NZ_JBJHPB010000026.1:0-79044 GCF_059412285.1 Vibrio sp. CB1-5
CGGTCGCTTATGAAAAAAGAACCCCGCTAAAAAGCGGGGTTCGTCAGCAATCTGAAGCCGAAGCTAAGCTTCGGCTTTATTTTTTGCAGCGATAGGCGCTACCAAAGAGGGTAACGGAAGTGTCGAAGTCGACCGGACTGAGCAGTAGTACGGTGTCACCACCTAATTTCGCTGTGTGATTCTTGATAGCGTTGACGGCACCTTGTGTCAGTGACGCATTATTGAAGAATAGATAGGTATACCAGTACCCCTCCGAACCTCTCACGTCCCCTTTCCATTCACAGTGGGATACATCCAAACTCGCATCCAGACGCACTTCTACCTGCGATGCCAGATCGGATTCCAGTTGGTTGAATGGCTGAACGCAACCCGATAGCAATACAGCCAGCGTCGCCACTAATGCAGAGGAGCGTTTAAAGTGCAACATAGGCAATAAATCCTACCCAGCTAATGGCAAGTAGTGCCCATGGCAAAACGCCGGAGTGAGAGGCTGAGACAGTGTCGCTGCTTTCAAGGGCTACAGGGCTCGCAACTGACTCGGAGGACTTAGTGCGCTTCTGCTTTTTCTGAGCTTTATCGGCCTGTCGTTTTTTCTCTTTTTGCTGCTTCTTGTAAAGCGCAATGCCTTTTTCGATGCCTTGAGCAACGAGCTTGGTCTGCTCCTTGGTTTGTCCCGGCTTTTGCGTAGCTTTGGCTATTTTAATCGCCTCTTGTTGAGTTTCCACTGAAGGGGTATTTTTATTGCTTTTCATTTAGGTCCCGTACAAACTTTTCACGCTTGTTGTTTTTCGCACATCTTAACACAATGGCTTATCTAGTCTTGAATCAAAGCGCGAATAGCACCATATAGTTTGATATTAGATAATTTTAGAGACGTACAATGCGCTATGCCATAGAACAGTATGACCAACATGGTTTGCTCAAGCCACCCGTTTGGTTGTGGTTGGGGTGGGCTTTTTTGATTCGCGCATGGGTGGTGTTCGTGGTTGCCGGTGCTAGTCGTCAAGAAGGCAGCAACATTCTCCAGTACGTCTATCCTAATCATACGATGTTGTATATTGGATTGGCGATGGGGTTGCCTATTGTTATCGGAATGTGGTTGGTCGGGCTTCGTAAGAGTGACTCTGATAAAACGAACTTTGCGGTGAGTCTGCTAAAGCCTGCAACCCTCGTGATAGTGGCAATGCAGTTAGTCCATACTGGGTACTTAGTTAATTTGCATCACTGGCAGTTTAGTTGGCCTAACGCTGTGACGTTGGTACTACTTGCGTGGTTCGCGATTTATCTTATGAAAAGCCGAAGGGTGAAAGATAGTTTAGCGTTGCCCGCTAAAATCACTTCAGTTCCTGATCAAGGTCATACAATCAACCATCAGTAGAAAATACACTGAGCGGAAAAACAGAGGAAAGACAATGTCATTACCACAAAGCGCGATTACGCCGGAAGCTGAACCTTTTGCGTTGTACGCTCAATTAAAAGTTAATCAGAACGCTCAACAGGTTTTGGATGCGCTACAGACCCTACCAAGTTTAGTAGAAGAGCTGAACCAATCTCAGCCTGGTGCAGAGCTGACGCTCTCTGTGGCGTTTTCTCATTCTTTTTGGTCACAGCTAGACCAAGCGATGCCTGCAGAGCTAAAACCCTTTCCTGAGTTAGGTGAAGGTGATGTGATTGCACCATCAACAGACGCAGACGTGTTGATTCATTGTCATTCACAGCGCCATGATTTGCACTTTTATCTGCTCAGAAAACTGATGAGTCAGATTTCTGAGCACGTCACTATTGTCGATGAGACGCAAGGTTTCCGTTTTATGGACTCGCGCGACATGACAGACTTCGTTGACGGTACTGAGAACCCTAAAGGCGAGCAACGTGCTGAAGTCGCTCTAGTGGCGGATGGTGAGTTTGCTGGTGGCAGCTATGTCATGGTTCAGCGCTTTGAACACAATCTGCCTGCGTGGAACCGTTTGAACGTTGCGGCGCAAGAAAAAGTGGTTGGTCGCACCAAGCCTGACAGTATTGAGCTAGAAGACGTTCCAGCAGCTTCACATGTGGGGCGAGTTGACATCAAAGAAGAAGGCAAAGGGCTGAAAATCGTTCGCCATAGCTTGCCTTACGGCACGGTGAGTGGCCCACACGGTCTGTTGTTTATTGCCTACTGTAATACTGTCCACAACTTCGATGCGATGTTAGAGAGCATGTATGGCGTTACTGATGGCAAAACTGACCAGTTGCTTCGCTTTACCAAAGCAGTCACAGGCGCATACTTCTTTGCTCCTTCACAGGCGATGCTAGCAGCGTTAACTGTTAAATCTTAATCTCAGTCGCTCTCCGATATAACACCGTCAAGGTCAAATCATTTGCCCTTGGCGGTGCCTCTCTAAATCTCTCAAGTTTCCAAATCATTGGTCGATAACTGATCTATTCAGTTCATCCCGATTTTGGAAGCGACATGTCGATTACTGTGAATACCAATGTCAGTGCTATGGTAGCGCAAAACCACTTGGGAGCGGCGAGCAAAGCGCTTAGCCAGTCCTTAGAGCGTTTGTCATCTGGACATCGTATCAACAGCGCAAAAGACGATGCTGCAGGTTTGCAGATAGCCAATCGACTCGATGCTCAGATTAGTGGACTTGGTGTTGCTCAGCGTAACGCGAATGACGGCATCTCCATCATGCAAACGGCAGAAGGTGCGATGAATGAAGCAACACAAATCCTACAGCGCATGCGTGATCTTTCTTTGCAAAGTGCCAACGGTGCTAACTCCTCACAAGACAGGCAAGCGTTAGAGCAAGAGTTTGTCGCGCTTAATGATGAATTAAACCGTATTGCTGAAACGACAAGCTTTGGCGGAAGGAAGCTCCTTAACGGCACGTTTGGTACCTCAGCGTTTCAAATTGGTGCTCAGTCGGGTGAAGCTCTGCAAGTGGGGCTTGCTAACTTGCGAACGGATCAATTGTCCATGGGCGGCGCAGTTTATCAAGCCGGTAACAGCGCCCCACCAGAGTGGAGAGTAGGGCAGAGCAATAATGCCCTAGCATTTAGCTATGTTGATGCCCAAGGGAGCAACCAATCAGTAACGATTGAGCTCAAACAAGGGGATGATATCGAGCAGGTGGCCACCTACATTAATGGGCAAACGGATGTATTGTCGGCGTCAGTTGATGAGAACGGTCAACTTCAGGTCTTTGCCGATTCGGACAAAGTAGCTGGAACGGTGAGTTTTTCGGGCAGCTTTGCCAGTGAAGTCGGTTTGCAAAATGGTCAAGTCGTGACCGTCAACGACATGTCTATTGGCACCGTCGGCGGAGCACAACTGTCAGTGTCTGTGCTAGATAAGGCGATGAAGTTTGTCGATCGCCACAGAGCAGAACTTGGCGCGACTCAAAATCGTCTCAACCATACCATCAATAATCTCGCCAATATGGAAGAGAACCTTTCCGCCTCACAAAGCCGTATCCGCGATACCGACTATGCCAAAGAGACCACTCAAATGCTTAAGCAACAGATCTTGCAGCAAGTGAGTACGACGGTTTTGGCGCAAGCGAAACAAACACCGAATTTGGCGTTAACCCTATTGCAAGGCTAAGGGCATCGACTGTTTAAAGTCGAACTTTAGCCTTTTTTTGATAAAACATTTCTTTTTACCATTTCCGTCACATCTTCCATTCAAAAGCTCAAAAATTGGTAACTTTGTTCACTTTTTATCTCAAGTGTTTGGTTTTAAGGACGATAAAGAAAGTAACTTTGAGAGAACTACTTGGTTTTCCGAGACGTCGGAAACCGCTACACCGGAAAATCAATTGGAGAAACACCATGGCAGTGAATGTAAATACAAACGTATCAGCGATGACAGCGCAGCGTTACCTAAACAACGCAAACCAAGCTCAACAAACCTCAATGGAGCGTTTGTCATCTGGCCACAAAATTAACAGCGCTAAAGACGACGCAGCAGGTCTACAAATCTCGAACCGTTTGAACGTGCAAAGCCGTGGTCTTGATGTTGCTGTTCGTAACGCCAACGACGGTATCTCAATTGCACAGACAGCTGAAGGTGCGATGAATGAGACAACCAACATCCTGCAACGTATGCGTGATCTATCACTTCAATCATCAAACGGCTCTAACTCAAAAGCTGAGCGTGTTGCGATTCAAGAAGAAGTGACAGCGCTAAACGACGAACTAAACCGTATCGCAGAAACTACCTCTTTTGGTGGTAACAAGTTGCTTAACGGCACATACGGCACTCAATCATTCCAAATTGGTGCTGATAATGGTGAAGCCGTGATGCTGAGCCTACGTGATATGCGCTCTGATAACTCCCAAATGGGTGGTAGCAGCTACCAAGCAGGCAACGCAAAAGACAAAGACTGGACAGTAGCGGCAGGTACTAATGACTTAACTATTGACCTAACAGACAGCTTCGGTGATGCGCAATCTATCACTATCAACGCGAAAGCGGGTGATGACATTGAGCAGTTAGCGACGTACATCAATGGTCAAACGGATTTAGTCAAAGCCTCTGTTGACCAAGACGGTAAGCTGCAAGTATTTGCTGGTAACAATAAAGTTGACGGCGCAGTGGCTTTCTCTGGCGGTCTAGCGGGTGAGCTAGACATGCAAGCAGGTAATGCAGTAACAGTTGATA
Source organism: Vibrio sp. CB1-5 (assembly GCF_059412285.1). Taxonomy (NCBI): domain Bacteria; kingdom Pseudomonadati; phylum Pseudomonadota; class Gammaproteobacteria; order Vibrionales; family Vibrionaceae; genus Vibrio; species Vibrio sp. CB1-5. The sequence goes on from NZ_JBJHPB010000026.1 coordinate 4,649, forward strand.
CGATTGATGTAACAACGGTTGGTGGTTCGCAAGAGTCGGTTGCTATTCTTGACTCAGCACTAAAATACGTGGATAGCCACCGTGCAGAGCTTGGTGCATTCCAAAACCGTTTCAATCACGCAATCAACAACTTGGATAACATTAACGAGAACGTGAACGCGTCGAAGAGCCGTATCAAAGATACTGACTTCGCGAAAGAAACGACGTCGATGACCAAGAGCCAAATTCTATCGCAAGCATCAAGTTCAATTTTGGCGCAAGCGAAGCAGGCACCCAATGCGGCATTGAGCCTACTAGGCTAATCGGATATATCGATAAAGCACTCAGTCATCCCCTTGAAAAAAGGGGCTTCTAAAGCGCGCTGTGGACGAAAAAAAGGTGAGCTCGTTTCCCTTTTAGTTTACAACGCGCTTTTTGCGATCTTCACGTTTGTGAAGATGACGTAGGTAAGAAAAACTGATGTAGGTTGGCGAAGAGTGTTTAGTGCATTTGGTTAACGCTTCGTACTATCCACATGCCCCAAGTCGCGATCTGGCGCGATAATATCTCGCACTTTCTGCTTAAGCACTTTAGCCTCTGGAAAGCCGCCATCGCGCTTTCGCTCCCAAATCTGCTCACCATTGCACCAAATTTCAAATCGCCCACCTGTATCTGGATGCAGACGGATGGTCTCGACTTCTTCGCTAAAAGTGTGCAGCAGCTCTTGGGTCATCCAAGTAGCGCGTAGCATCCAGTTACACTGGCGGCAATAATAAATATCGATGGTCGCTTTTTGCATAGTCTTCCCTGTTGTCATGACTAAAAAAGGAGGCTTGCGCCTCCTTTGAATGTTTCATATCTGAACTGTGTTAGTTTGAGAACAAGATAGAAGAGCCTTGGTTCAAGCTGGTCAACAGCAGTGTCTTCTCGTTCACAATGTCGATACGACGGCTTTGCTGCGCTTCCATTTTTAAGAACTGCTTGATCATCGCAAGTTGCTCATGAGTAAACTCATCAGACTGTGCGGCCGCTGTGTCCTTAAACTCTCGTGGCGAAATCAGAAGATAGTTATCACTGATTGTCCACGTGCCCATTTCAGAAATTTTAATCAACGTGTGAGTCTCTGGATCATCACCAAACAAGCGCATAGAAGACTCACGAATATACTCACCACCCGGTAAGTACTTCACGTTTGCTGACATTTCTAAACGGCTCAATGGACCAATATCCGTATCTGGATAATGTCGCGCGGCAATAATGCCAACCATGTTCGATTGCCATTCGTTGGAGGTCAGCACTTGCTCCAGCTTGAGATCGCTTCCCCAATATAGCCAGGCACTCAACGCAGTTGAGATTGCCAGTAAGATAGCGGCGTATTTCATTTTCATCGGTTACGACTCCTTACTGGCACACTTTAGACAAATCAGACTGTTCAGTGAAGATACGCATTGTGCTGTTCTCACTTGAATGATCGACAGTGTGAATGAAGTTGAGAGCGATTTGATCGGTTTGATCGCCAGTGACAATCACTTGTGCCGGTAGCATGTCACCAGTGTGTGTTTCCACGTATTTCGCTACGCATTGCTCAATTTTTGGCAACCAGCTTGTCACGTCAGGGTGACTTTCTGGCGTCACAATTTGAACTTCATTGACAACGCTCAGTGGTGTAAAGGTCGATTGCGCAGGGTTGGTGACCATTAACACTAATATCGGTAACAAGATAGCTGCCGCAATCATCGCCCAAACACTTGGTGGCGTTTTGGGTTTTGGTGTGATAGCAACAGTGGCCGCTGTTGGCGCAGCTGCAGTGGCTACCGTTTCTAGTTTGTCTGCTGGAAGTTCGGCAACCGGTGCTTCATCTAGTGTGTCAGAGGACGCTTTGGGTGCAGAGCGTTCCACGGCCGAAATCAGTTGGTAGCCACGTTTTGGCACCGTTTTAACAAACTGAGGAGATTTTGTAGGGTCTTTCAGCATTTTACGCAGCGTAGAGATAGCTTGCGTAAGGCTAGAATCGTCAACTTCGAAGCCTTGTTCACGCCAAACGAAATCATGCAGTTCGTTTCGAGTGACCACTTCATTCGGTCTTTCAGCAAGTAGAAGTAAGATGCGACTTTCATTACTACCAAGACGAACAACTTCATCGTTATTGGTTTGATCGACCAACGAATTGCTATTTGGGTCAAAAATGTACTTCTGGCCGAGTATAAACTTAGTGCCTATGTTACTCATTGCATTCTTCTTTTTAGTGCCGCAACGCGACGGAACAGATATTCAGGCGCTGCATGTCTTCAGAGCCAATTATAGAATTTTAGGATTTTTTTATAGTCAGGTGCAGTAGGATAATAAAAACAAATCAAAAAAACAGTATTTTTATGTATCTTTACCTTGAATTTACAATCTTCATCCTCATCTCTTTAATCAACTAATCATAGCGATATCGAGTGTGACTTTAGCGACACTCGGTATGAAATATGTAAATGGAGATAGCATGAGCACCGTTGAGACTAAGAACAAAGAGACCCGTGGCTTTCAATCCGAGGTAAAACAACTTCTTCACCTTATGATTCACTCTCTGTATTCAAACAAAGAAATTTTTCTAAGAGAGCTGATTTCAAACGCATCGGACGCCGCTGACAAGCTGCGTTTTCAAGCCCTATCTAATACAGAGCTATATCAAGGCGATGCTGACCTAGGCGTCAAGTTATCGTTTGATGAAAAGAACAATACTTTGACTGTTTCGGACAACGGTATTGGTATGTCCCGCGATGATGTGATTGAGCATTTGGGCACCATTGCTAAATCTGGAACCAAAGAATTTTTTGCCAAATTGTCTGAAGAGCAGAGCAAAGACTCACAGCTTATCGGCCAATTTGGTGTGGGTTTCTACTCTGCCTTTATTGTTGCTGATGCAGTGACCGTACGCACTCGCGCTGCAGGCACGTCAGCAGACCAAGCGGTGCAATGGCATTCGGCTGGTGAAGGTGATTACACCATCGAAGACATCACCAAAGAGACTCGCGGTACCGATATCGTGCTTCACATGCGTGAAGAAGGTAAAGAGTTCTTATCTGAATGGCGCCTACGAGATGTGATCAGCAAGTATTCTGACCATATCGGTATTCCAGTGTCTATTTGGACACTTGAGCGTGACGAAGAAGGTAAAGAGACCGACCAAGGTAAGTGGGAGCAAATCAATAAAGCTCAAGCGCTTTGGACGCGTAATAAATCTGATATCAAAGACGAAGAATATCAAGAGTTCTACAAACATGTTTCTCACGATTTCGCTGATCCACTAGTTTGGAGTCACAACCGTGTAGAAGGTAAAAACGACTATACCAGCCTGCTTTACATCCCAGCAAAAGCACCATGGGATATGATGAACCGTGACCATAAGAGCGGTCTAAAGCTTTACGTTCAACGCGTGTTCATTATGGATGATGCCGAGCAGTTTATGCCATCTTACCTACGATTCGTACGTGGTTTGATAGACTCGAACGATCTACCACTAAACGTTTCTCGCGAAATCCTTCAAGACAACAAAGTGACCCAGTCGCTACGTGGTGCCTGCACTAAGCGTGTGCTCACTATGCTTGAGCGCATAGCAAAGAATGACGAAGAGAAATATCAGTCATTCTGGAAAGAGTTTGGCCTAGTGCTAAAAGAAGGCCCTGCCGAAGATATGGCGAACAAAGAGAAAGTGGCAGGCCTACTGCGCTTTGCTTCGACAGAAGTTGATTCTGCAGAGCAGACGACTTCTCTAGCGTCTTATGTTGAGCGCATGAAAGAAGGCCAAGATAAGATCTATTACCTAACAGCAGACAGCTACGCAGCCGCGAAGAACAGCCCGCACCTTGAGCAGTTTAAAGCGAAAGGCATTGAAGTTGTCTTGATGTATGAGCGCATCGACGAATGGCTAATGAACTACTTAACAGAGTTTGATGGTAAGCAGTTCCAGTCAATCACTAAAGCGGGTCTTGATCTGAGCAAGTTCGAAGGCGAAGAAGAGAAAGAGAAGCAAAAAGAGACGGAAGAAGAGTTCAAGTCAGTGGTTGAGCGCACGCAAACCTACCTAGGTGAGCGCGTTAAAGAAGTTCGCACTACGTTCAAGCTAGCAAGCACACCAGCGGTTGTGGTCACTGATGACTTCGAAATGGGTACACAAATGGCGAAGCTTCTAGAAGCGGCGGGTCAAGAAGTACCAGAGGTGAAATACATCTTTGAAATTAACCCTGAGCACGAGCTGGTTAAGCGCATGGCAGATGAAGCCGACGAAGAAGCATTCGGCCGCTGGGTTGAAGTGTTGCTTGGTCAAGCGATGCTTGCAGAGCGCGGTTCGATGACCGATCCATCGCAATTCTTGGGTGCGATCAACAAGCTTTTGGCTAAAGTCTAATTCCCTTGCGGAGTCGAACACCCTAGTCTAATTCAAGAGCTCGAGGATTCGAGCTCTTGTTTTCTCAGGGCTAAACGCACACTTTTAGCTTACTTTAGAGTGCAAAGCAGGATCTTTAGACACTTTTGGCGTCAAGCAAGCGATTTCTATGATAGAATGCGCGCCAAGTTAAAGATTCAACTATTTTTGAATAAACCGTTTATACCGAAACGTATCGCAGCAAACATGCCCATTGGGTATCAAGCAGTAGGCTTCGGTATAAATCTTTTTTTATATAAGAGGACAAGTCATGCGCATCATTCTTTTAGGTGCTCCAGGTGCAGGTAAAGGCACACAAGCTCAATTCATCATGGAAAAATATGGTATCCCACAAATTTCTACTGGTGACATGCTACGTGCAGCAATCAAAGCAGGCACTGAGCTTGGTAAGAAAGCGAAAGCAGTTATCGATGCAGGTCAACTTGTATCTGACGACATCATTCTTGGTCTAATCAAAGAGCGTATCGCTCAAGACGATTGCGAGAAAGGTTTCCTACTTGACGGTTTCCCACGTACTATCCCTCAGGCTGACGGCCTAAAAGAGATGGGCGTAGATGTAGACTACGTGATCGAATTCGACGTAGCTGACGACGTAATCGTTGAGCGTATGGCTGGCCGTCGTGCTCACCTAGCTTCTGGTCGTACTTACCACGTTGTTTACAACCCACCTAAAGTAGAAGGTAAGGATGACGTAACAGGTGAAGACCTAGTGGTACGTGATGACGACAAAGAAGAAACCGTTCGTGCTCGTCTAGGTGTATACCACGATCAAACTGCGCCGCTAATCTCTTACTACGGTAAAGAAGCAGAAGCAGGAAGCACTAAGTACCTAAAATTTGACGGTACTAAGCAAGTGGCTGACGTAAGCGCAGACATCGAAAAAGCACTGTCTTAATCGACATTTGTGAATTCGCTAAAAAAACGACCTTTCGAGGTCGTTTTTTTTGATCCAAGAAAAGCGCACATAGGTATATAATTCGCTTAGAAATTATATAAATATCAAAGGAAGTCTATGAGCGATTCGTCAAAAACAGGTGTGTTGTTAGTCAACCTTGGCACACCAGATGAGCCGACAGCAAAAGGGGTAAGACGCTTTTTAGAGCAGTTTCTGCACGATCATCGCGTCGTAGACATGACCCGTTGGATTTGGTGTCCGGTGCTGCACGGTATCATTCTGCCTATTCGCTCTCCTAAGGTCGCTAAAGCCTATCAATCGGTATGGATGGACGAGGGCTCTCCGCTCATGGTGTACTCCAAGCGACAAGCCGATAAGCTGGCTCAGTTAATCAACGTCCCTGTTGAGCTTGGCATGAGTTACGGCAATCCATCGCTACAAAGCGGGATCACTAAACTGCTCGACCAAGGCGTAGAAAAGATAGTGGTATTGCCGCTTTATCCGCAGTACTCGGGTACCACAACGGCAGCTGCGTTTGATGGTATCGCTAAAGCGTGCAAGTCTATTTCAACCTTACCGGCCTTTTCTATGATTCGTGACTACCACGATCATCCAATGTACATCAAAGCGCTTGCTGACAAAGTCAGAGCTCACTGGGAGCAAAATGGCCGCGCAGATTACCTATTGTGTTCTTACCACGGCATACCAAAGCGTTATGCGGACAATGGTGATGTGTATCCACTACATTGTCAGGCAACCACTGAACGGCTGCGCCAAGAGCTCGGTTTGGATGAATCTCAGATGGGGATGAGCTACCAATCAATCTTTGGTCGAGAAGAGTGGCTACAGCCTTATACCGACAAAACTCTTGAGAAGATGCCAAGCGAGGGTATCAAAACCATCGATGTTATGACGCCAGCATTCTCAGTCGACTGTTTGGAAACTCTGGAAGAAATCGCTATAGAGGCCAAAGAGACCTTCATTGAGGCGGGAGGTGAGCGCTTTAGTTATATCGAATGTCTCAATGACTCAGATGCCCATGTCACCATGATGGCAGAATTGGTGAACAACGCTTAGCGCATCAATCTAAATGAGTTCAAACGAAAAAGGCCAGTCATGACTGGCCTTTGTAATTTCTATTCGATCAAACGAATAAGCAATTAAGCGATTTGAGCTTGCTGCTCTTCTACTTGTTCTGCATTGCTGACTGAGCTTTGCTCTGCGCCGTGCATCCATTTTACAAGCGTGTTAGCAAACAACAGTAGGATAACGCCACAGATAACGGCTGTGATGGCGATACCACTAAAGATAGCCATAGCGCCTAGTTCGCCCACATGTGAACCAACAAGACCTGCTACGTAGTTAGCAATCGCGTTGAAGCCAAACCACGCACCCATCATCAGAGACGCAAGACGCAGTGGCGCAAGCTTAGTCACCAGTGATAGACCAATCGGTGATAGGCAAAGTTCACCTAGCGTATGGAAGAAGAATGCACCTACTAGCCACAGCATAGAGGTTTTCACGCTGCTATCGCCACCTTGCTCAAGTACCGCGCCAATCATGCAAAGGAAGCCTGCTGCTAGGAAGAACAGTGCAAGTGCAAATTTAACCGGAGAGTTCGGCTCACGTTTGCCCAGTTTAACCCAGATAGCCGCTAGTACAGGAGCAAGTGTAATGATGAAGAACGGGTTCAGAGACTGGAACCATGCCGCAGGTACTTCAAAATCACCAATCATGCGATCTGTGTACTGCTGAGTGTAGATGTTCATCAAGCCGCCTGCTTGCTCGAAGCCTGCCCAGAAGACGATTACGAACAGACCCATAATCAGGATAACCTTCAAGCGATCCATCTCTTCACGAGTCAGTGGCGCTTTGGCTTTCGATTGGTTTAGCTCACGAGCACGTGCAGCCGCTGGGACATTACCAATGTCACCTAGCCAAGAGTTCGCCATAGTCATTTGCATCACTAGGCTGATAACCATACCGATACCCGCCACGATGAAGCCTGCTGACCAACCGAAAGAGTCAGTTGCTGAACCAACAACGATACCTGCAAGCAGTGCACCAATGTTGATACCCATGTAGAAGATGGTGAACGCGCCATCACGACGGTTGTCGCCTTCTGCGTAAAGGTCGCCAACCATGGTCGAGATATTTGGTTTAAACATACCGTTACCAGCGATAAGCAGTGCTAGGCCACCGTAGAACATCTGGGCACTTGGCTCACCGGATGCCGCAGCGGCTAACACAAATTGGCCTGCAGCCATTAGTACGCCACCGATGATGATGGACTTACGTTGACCTAAGTAGTTGTCGGCAATGTAACCACCGATAAGCGGAGTGATGTAAACTAGTCCAGTATAGATACCATAGAGATCCAGAGCATCTTTAGTAGACCAGCCCATACCACCATTGATTGTGGTGTCTGTCAGGAACAAAACTAATATTGCGCGCATTGCATAATATGAGAAACGTTCCCAAAGTTCGGTGCCGAACAGTAGGAAAAGGCCGCGAGGATGGCCGAAGATGTTGCGTTGTGCTGTCATAAGTTTTACTAATTTTTATCATCAAAGAATTTAATGTGCCAAATGGTATACCTGACAACATTAATAACCGCAAGGGGTGGTTTTTATAGATTTTGTGAATAAAATGTTTAACGTAATGAAATGTAAGAAAGTTTTTCCATGGTCGTACGTAAATTGCGTGCTGCAATCTAACTTTTCATTTTTACCGTGCACCATCTATTCGGACTTTTCATCGGTTGGATCGCAGACAAGTGATGGTTAAGCGGGCACAATGTCCGGTTTAGTGGTAGGATGCAGACAAACAAAAACATCAAGTAATTAAATTAAACCGTTTAATCGAACAGATAAAATGAAACGTTGGTATTTGCTTTATTGTAAGCGCGGTGACCAAGGCCGAGCGAAAATGCACCTCGAGAATCAAGGCTTATCCTGCTACTACCCAGAAGTAGAAGTGGAAAAGATTCTCAGAGGAAAAAGACAGAAGGTGAAAGAGCCACTCTTTCCCTCTTATATGTTTGTGGAGTTTGATTACGAACAAGGCCCTTCCTTTACAACCGTGCGCTCAACGCGTGGTGTGGTGGACTTCATTCGTTTTGGATCTCATCCCAAAGAGATCGACTCCGCGCTTATTGACGAGTTGCAACTGTTAGCCGAGCTTCCGGATGAACCGGAAACCGACAGCTTACCAAAACACGGTGAGACAGTTCGCGTAACGGGTGGTCAGTTCGCTGGTATCGAAGCGATTTTCCAAGAGGCTGACGGAGAAGCGCGTTCGATCATGTTGGTGAACATGATAAGTCGCCCAGTCGCAGTGAGTATTGAAAATAAAGATCTGGATATCTAGCGCTCTCAACAATCGAGCGTTTGTACGCTCACCGATATAAAAAACCTCAGTACCATAAAATGGACTGAGGTTTTCTGTTTTTGGGGTATTACCCCATCAGCAACCGGAGATTAGTTGTTGCTGTGAAGCTCGCTGTTCAGTTCAACGGCTGTTTTGTTCGTCAGACATTCGATCTGACCTGTCACTGAGTTGCGACGGAATAGAAGATCTGGCTTGCCAGCGAGGTCGCGAGCTTTAACAATTTCAACTTCCGCGCCAGAAGCGTCCAGCATGCGAACTTTAGAGCCCGCCGTTACGTACAGACCAGACTCAACAGTACAACGATCGCCTAGTGGGAAACCAAGACCTGCATTCGCACCTAGTAGTGAGTTTTCGCCGATAGAGACAACAACTGTACCACCACCAGACAGCGTACCCATAATAGACGCACCGCCACCGATGTCTGAGCCGTTACCAACCACAACACCTGCAGAGATACGACCTTCAACCATGCTTACGCCAGTTGTACCTGCGTTGAAGTTGATGAAACCTTCGTGCATAACCGTTGTGCCTTCACCAACGTGAGCACCAAGACGTACGCGAGACGTGTCCGCAATACGAACGCCTGTTGGAACCACGTAATCAACCATTTTAGGGAACTTGTCTACGCAATCGACAGTCAGTGTTTCACCTGCTAGACGCGCTTCGATTTGACGCTCAGCCAGCTCTGGAAGATCGATTGCACCTTGGTTCGTCCAAGCGATGTTGTGAAGTAGACCGAAGATGCCATCAAGGACTGTACCGTGAGGCTGTACTAGGCGGTTCGAGATAAGTTGCAGTTTTAGGAAGCCTTCAGCTACAGATTGAGGCTTCTCGTCTGTTGCTAGTACAACCAATACTAGTGGCTGTGAAGAGCTTGCTGCTTTTTCGGCAAATGCTGCGTTTTCTGCGTCATCATTGCTAGAGAATGCGGTTGCTAGAGCCGCGCTTTGTGCTGCAGAAATTTCGATAGCTTGGTTGCCTTCCGCGTAACCAGATACCTCTGCCACTGCTGCGATAAGCGCATCAGATGGGTTTAGGCGTGGGTGAGGGAAGAATGCTTCAATGATTTTACCGTCGCGGTTTTTGGTTGCAGTACCAAAAGCGATTGAGAATGCTGCCATGACTCTATGTCTCCATGTATAGATTTGTCTCAAAGCCGCGGCGATTGGTGGCGACTTTGACTGATTTGTTAGCAATCATCTTAAAGAGACGTGATGGCAGATGAAAGGGCAAAAACGACAAAAGTCTGTAAAACGATACCCTTTGTCTTTTCAGAGATATTTTTTCCTAATAAGAAATTTATCGGCGTGCATTCGCTTACTCGATAGCACTGACTTAATCGGTTGGATTTACTTGATTAAGGCGCAAAAAGCAAAATAGCCAGTAAAAGTCTACGCTCTACTGGCTATTGGATTTGCTTGTACAATGTTAGCAAGTTAACGCATTACGCTGCGTCTTCTGCGTCTTGCTCTTCAACAGGCTTAACCACTTTTGGCTTTTTTGGCGTTGGCTTGCGCTTCGCACCAAGAGCGTAAAGCACTTCTTCTTTATGCTGAGCAAGGTATAGTGACAGCTCTTCTTGCTTCTCTTCATCTTCGATAAGCTTGCTTTCACCTAGCAGAGAAAACAGCTCATCCGCCATATCCAACATTTTGTCATAAGCGTCAGCTTCTGCTTTAGAGGTAAAAGTCATCTTTTCTTCTCCGTTGCGTTCCACCACGTACTTGACGATTACAGCCATGGTTAATCCTCTAGTTAAATTTTAAGGTTCTAATACTGTCTGTTTATACAGAGGGTCAAAGTTAATGTCCAGTCGAGGGCGCAAAAGTGAGAGCTGTTTGCCTAATTCCTATTCGTATTGCGGCGCGTGTTTTTGACAGAAGTTGTTGCACGCCATTGCTGGCAGAATAGGATAAAGCGCTCCAGAAGGGGACTTTGATACTTCTCCTTATGAACCAGCAGCCAAAAGCGGCGTTTCATGTCGAGCGAAACGGAGATAGGGACTAAGCGGCCATCATCAATGGCGCTTTGCGCAGCCAGAGTGGATAGACAAGCCAAACCAAGATTGGCGGATACGCTGTTAATAATGGCTTCGGTGGTATTAAGCTCAAAGGCTTCATGCCAAATCTCAATTCTGGGGGCAACCGTTCGTAGGAAAAACTCTCGAGTACCAGAACCTGGCTCGCGTAAGATCCAGTCGCTACTTTCCAAGTCTTCAAGTGTGACACTCGATTTGTTGGCAAGGTGATGCTTGGGAGACACCACTATGCACATTTCATCTTCACTAAATGGGTAGCTATCAAGCTCAGGGTGTAAGGTTTTACCTTCCACCAAGCCGATATCAAGTTGATAGTCGATGAGCTTTTGGCAGATCAAAGCGGTGTTTGAGATAAACAACTGCTGAGACTTATGCTGATGCTCGTCGCGAAAATCGCTGAGCAGAAATGGCGCGACTTGGTTGCCTACAGTGTCACTGGCACCGATACGCAGTACGCCGCGATAGCTCTGCTCATCACCAAACAGTGATTCAATATCTCGGCTTCGGCTGAGCAGTTCATCGGCAAGGGGCAGCAGCTTTTGTCCCTCTTGGTTAATGACCAAGCGGTTGTTGACCCGATCAAACAGGGCGTGACCTATCTGCTTTTCCAACTCACTGAGCGACATGCTGACCGCCGCTTTGGAGAGAAAAAGCGTGTCCGAAGCAGCCGTCAGCGTTTGATGCTGAGTCACCGTAACAAAGACCTTGAGCTGTTTTAATGAGATATGTGGCTTCATGTTCAGTTTAATTTAACGAGTAAATTGAATAATTGAATATATATAAACATAAGCAAGGTTTACAATCACCGCAACTGAAGAATTGAGGTGATTGTGATGATTGCGAGAGTGACAAAAGCACATAACAGAGTAAAAGCGGCACCAACCCCAATGGCGGGTTTGGCTCTCGGTATCGCCAGCCTTGGCTGGTGCTGGGAAAATGCGCTGCCGCTCAATCATGTTGCCCAGTGGACAGGCGCTGCCATTGCCAGCGTGTTACTCATTGTTCTTGCCTACAAGTTCTTGTTCCATAATCACGTATTGCGACAGGAACTTGCCCACCCTGTGGTAGGCAGTGTTGCTCCAACGTTTGCGATGGCAACCATGGTGGTGTCTCACTCAGTTGGTCAATTTGCACCTAATGTTGGTGACGCACTTTGGCTTGGCGCTGTGGCGCTGCACATCGTGTTCTTGGCAAGCTTTACTTACCACCGCATGCGCGACTTCGAGTTGCACCACATGGTACCAAGTTGGTTTGTACCACCAGTCGGCATTATCGTTGCGGATGTGGCTTTCTCGGGAAATCCAGACTTAGCACGGGTTGCTAACAGCGCTTTAGTATTCGGTCTTGTTGCTTACGCAGTCATGCTACCAACCATGATCTACCGTTTGGTGTTTACTCATGAGATCCCAGATGCAGCAAAACCAACCATGGCGATTATGGCAGCGCCAGCGAGCTTATCGCTTGCCGGTTACCTAACGGTTGCGTCAGAGCCATCTGCCATCATTATTGCGCTACTATTCGGTATTGGTGTGTTGATGACACTGTTCATTTACCTTGCGTTTATCAAATTGATGCGCTTGCCATTCAGCCCGGGTTACGCAGCTTTCACCTTCCCGATGGTGATCAGCGCAACGGCGCAATACAAACTCGCAGCTTGGATGAGCGCACAACACGCGCCAGTTGAGATGGTGAAACAGATCACCGCGCTTGCCAATATTGAGCTTGCTGTGGCGACGATTGTTGTTAGCTACGTTGCGATTCGTTACCTCGTTGCTTATTTACCCAAACAAGCAAATATCACGGCGTAAAAGGTCTTAGATACACAGGGACTGTGTTAACCTTGAGGGAGGAAAATTAGCGAAAGGCGCGCCGTCACGTGTTCACCGTTTACCACTCAAATCAGATAGATGTGCTTAAATCCTTATTGGTTCAGCTCATCAAACTCGACCCAATTGAAAACCCGTTTGAGAAAGAACAAATTCTCGTCCAAAGCCCAGGTATGTCTCAATGGCTGAAAATGGCGTTGGCGGAAGAGTTTGGTATTGCGGCCAACATAGACTTCCCACTTCCAGCCACCTTTATATGGGATCGCTTTGTTCAAGTTTTAGATGATGTGCCTGCACGCAGTGCATTCAACAAAGAAGCGATGACGTGGAAGATCATGCACCTTTTGCCTGAGCACTTAACTGATCCCGACTTTGCGCCGCTCGCCCAATACTTAACCGATGACCAAGATGCATCGAAACGCTACCAACTGGCAGAGAAAATCGCCGATATCTACGATGGATACCTAGTGTATCGTCCAGAGTGGATCGCCTCATGGGAAGCCGGTTTACCGGTTTTTGAGCTTGAAGACGAGCAGCCGTGGCAGCCAAAACTTTGGCAAGCGCTGTACGATCATACCGTGGCGCTTGGTCAGTCTCCGTATCACCGTGCCAACTTATATGAGCACTTCATTGACGTACTCGCCAATAACCAAGATGTTAAAGCGCAGGGACTCAATCAGCTTCCTAAGCGTTTGTTTGTGTTTGGTATTTCTTCACTTCCACCTCGTTATCTCGACGCACTGAAAGCCCTTGGTGAGCATATCGATGTTCATCTAATGTTTACCAACCCTTGTCGATTCTATTGGGGTGAGGTGCGCGATCGTAAATACCTAGCAAAACTCGCCGCCGCCAAGCGTAAGCAGCTCAATGATCTCGATGCTTTTGCTGACAGTCAGCAGTGGCAAGAAGGTGATTGGGAGATGGCGCCGCAGCTTAAAGGCGATGTAGAAGCGAACGTAGACGACGAGCTGCATCTCTCTGAAGTGGGCAACAGCTTGCTGGCGTCGATGGGTAAACTCGGCAGGGATAACTTGTATCTATTGTCACAACTTGAATCGAACGAGATTGAAGCCTTTGTTGACGTAGATAGAGCTACTCTGCTTGGTAACCTTCAGGCGGACATTCTAAATCTAGAAGAGCATCAAGATGATACCTTGTTACTCTCATCAAGCCACAAACCGGCGATTGCCGCGGATGATACCTCGCTATCGGTGCATGTTTGTCATAGCCCGATGCGTGAGGTGGAGGTGCTGCATGACAACTTGTTGGCGATGTTCGACCGCAATCCGGATTTGAAGCCGCGTGACATCATCGTCATGGTGGCCGACATTAATGCTTATAGCCCGGCTATTCAGGCGGTGTTCGGCAATGCCTCCGGTGAGCGTTACATACCGTTCTCTATTTCTGACCGTACTGCAGATAAAGAAAGCCCGCTGCTCAATGCCTTTAACCAGCTTTTGCAATTGCCTGACTTGCGTTGTACCAGCAGTGAAGTGCTTGAGCTGTTGGAAGTGCCAGCAATCATGGCGCGATTTGATATCAGTGAACATGAGTTTTCGCTGCTGCGTGCTTGGGTGGAAGAGGCACAGATCCGTTGGGGTATCGATAATCAAACCGCAAGTGAGTTTGATTTGCCTGAGTTTGGTCAAAACTCTTGGATGTTTGGTATTTCTCGTATGCTGGCGGGTTATGCGGTGAGCGAGCAGGCAGGCCTACTGATGGTCGGCGAAGAGAGCATTTCCCCTTACGAGCAAACGCAAGGCATGCAAGCCGAAACTGCCGGTAAGCTGGCGCAGTTTATCGATAAATTGGCGCACTATCGCAAGGTGTTAAATCACACTATGGGTATCGAGCAGTGGCAGCGCGGCATCAATCAATTGGTCGATGACTTTTTTGCCGTGGATATTGAAGGAGAGGTCGTTGTTAAGTCGATCCGCGATACCTTATCGGCATTGGGTGACCAATTGTTGGATGCGCAATATGACGAGGCACTGGCACCGCGTATCGTGCGCCAGTACTTTATTGATAAGCTTTCTGGCTCGCGCGTCAGTCAGCGCTTTTTGGCAGGGCAAGTCAATTTCTGTACCCTGATGCCAATGCGCTCTATCCCGTTCAATACTGTATGCCTATTGGGCATGAACGACGGCGTCTACCCTCGCAGTGTGCCGCCGGAGAGCTTTGATCTCATGGTAGGCCGGACCAAGCCGGGCGACCGCTCACGACGTGACGATGACCGTTATCTGTTCCTCGAAGCACTGCTTTCGGCGCAACAAAGTCTCTACATCAGTTACGTCGGACGTTCCATTCAAGACAATACTGAGCGTGTGCCATCGGTGTTGGTTTCAGAGCTTTTGGAATACTGTGAGCAAAACTACTGTTTACAAGGTGATGAACCGTTAGACGTTGATAGTTCTGGCGCTAAGCTCACGCAATCACTGCTGCGTGAATACCCGATGGTGCCATTCAGCGCTGCGCACTTTGACGCGACGAGTGCACTACAAAGTTACGCCGCTGAGTGGTTGCCATCGGCGCAGCAAACAACGCTTGAGGCCACGCAAAGCTTGTCTGTGCCATTTAACTTAGAACCCATTGCTCGAGCGCAAGGTGAAAAAATCGAACTGGAGCTGACCGAGCTACAGCGTTTCTGGCGCTTGCCGGTGCAGTATCTGTTTAACCGTCGTTTGCAAGTCAACTTTGGGGAGAGCCTTCTTGGGCTGGAAGATGAAGAGCCATTTGCTCTGAGTGGACTGGAAAGTTTTGGTCTTCGTAAATCCTTGCTCGATGCAATGATAGAGGCTAATGGGCACATTGAAGGCGATAAGCTGCGCGCATTTAAAGCAGAGCAAAAAGCCAAGGGCTATTTGCCCGTCAATGAGTTTGGTGAACTGGAGTTTGCCGCTAACGTTTCTCAAACCCAAGAGTTGGCAGAGGCTATTGCACCGTTAGTAAGCCAAGAAGCTGAAGATGTCGAAGTGGATTTGAACTTAGACATTGATGATTGTCATGTCGCGCTGCAAGGTTGGGTAACCGGGTGTTATCAAAGTGGTGTAGTGCGCTATCGAAGCGGTAGGCTGCGCGCTACCGACTATCTCGCCGCATGGATAGATCATCTGCTGGTGGCCGTGGCAGGCAGGCAGTGTAAAACTCACATGCTGGCGTACGATAAAAAAGAAGGCGTCGTCCATCGCATTTATCCAGCGCTGAGCGATGAGAATGCCAAAGACTATTTAACCCAGCTAGTCAGCTTGTATCTGCAAGGGTTAGATACGCCGCTTTGCTATTTCCCTGAGACGGCGCTGGCTGGGATTGAGGCTAACTACAGCCGTGGGCAATGGACACCAAGTGATGAGGAAATGCTCACTAAAATGGCTGGCCGTTTCCAAGGTGGTTACATGCAGACTGGTGAAGGTGACAACCCTTATATCTCTCGGGTTTGGAATGAATGGAGTGATGCATTGGGTAGTGAAGCCAAAACTCTCGCGCACTTAGTACTAGAAGCGCCGCGAACCATGAGTATCAGTGCAGAAGAGTATTACTCGGTAAGCCCAGCGGGCTATCCTTGAGAGCCTATCTCCTTGAAAGCCTCTCACCTTGAAAAGAAGCCTTTGAAAGGGAGTGGCCGCCAGTCTTAATTATAGTGTGTAGGGAGAGTGCTGGACGGCCGGGGAGGGTCAGAGGGACCCGTATTTCTGGACGGAATAGTAGAGTGTGAGGGTGATTAATTCCGTGAATGGGATCGCAACTTACATAGTTATAAATTATATCCGTTTGTTTTAAATTAGATTTTAAGCGTTAGATCACAGTTGAGTTCAGACATGAAACCAAATGAGCACTCTTCAGATAACCCATTTATAGATAGCGATGCCCAAGGTCAATTCTTGGACGGTGCCTCGTCCTCGAAGCCGACTGCGCTTAATACCATGACTTTTCCATTGCATGGTGCTCGGCTAATTGAAGCATCCGCGGGTACGGGTAAAACTTTTACTATCGCGGGTCTCTATCTAAGGCTGCTGCTCGGTCATGGCAAAGATGGCAGCGCGCATCGTCAGCCACTAACGGTTGACCAGATCTTGGTGGTAACCTTTACCGAAGCCGCGACAGCAGAGCTTCGCGATCGTATTCGCGCCCGTATCCATCAGGCTCGTATCGCTTTTGCGCGAGGCGAAAGTGACGATCCGGTTATTCAGCCGCTGCTTTCGGAAGTAAGCGATCATCGCTATGCTACAGAAACTTTGCTTCAGGCTGAGCGACAAATGGATGAGGCGGCGGTATACACCATTCACGGCTTCTGTCAGCGCATGCTGACTCAAAACGCGTTCGAATCAGGCTCTCGTTTTAACAACGAGTTCGTGACGGATGAAAGCCGTTTAAAAGCGCAGGTCGCTGCAGATTTTTGGCGCAGTCAGTTTTATCCACTAAACCTCGCGATGGCGTCTGAAATCCGCAAAATTTGGGCAACACCAAGTGCGCTACTGAGTGATATCGGCCGCTATCTGACAGGCCCTGCCATTACCTTACAAGATATTGACTCTGCAACGGATAGCGATAGTCAGGGCATGGACATTGCCGCTTTGCATCAAGCCTATTTAGAGAGAATAAAGACGCTAAAGGCCAACTGGTTAGCAGTCAGTGACGACGTAGTGACTTGCATCTCCCAATCTGATGTGAATAAACGCAGTTACACCAAAAAATCCCTACCGACTTGGGTGGTAAGCATCACGGAGTGGGCTCAGCAAGAGACGCTGGATTACAGCTTACCGAGCGCGCTTGAGAAATTCTCCCAAGCGGTGCTGGTTGAAAAAACGCCCAAAGGCGAGCCACCAACGATGGCGATTTTTGCAGAGATTGAAGCCTTTCTCGCCACGCCTCCTGAGTTGAAAACCCCGCTGCTCGCAATGGCGATTAAAGCGTGTCGTCAGCGATTAGCATTAGCCAAACAGCAAAAGCAGTGGCTCTCTTTTGATGACCTGTTGACTCAGCTTAGCGCAGCGTTAGAACTAGAATCTGGCGAGCGCCTAGCAGAAAAAATTCGCAACCAATTCCCGGTAGCGATGATTGATGAATTTCAAGATACCGATCCACTGCAGTACCAAATTTTCAGCTCGGTGTATTTGGGTAATCCTGAGTGTGGCTGGTTTATGATTGGCGACCCTAAACAGGCGATTTATGGTTTTCGTGGCGCGGATATCTTCACCTATATCCAAGCAAGAAATCAGGTTGTTGATCACTACACCTTGGGCACCAACTGGCGCTCCAGTGAGCGTATGGTGAGCAGCGTTAATGCGCTGTTTGAACAGGCAGATTCACCGTTTTTATACGATAGCGATATCCCCTTTTACCCGGTCAATGCCAGCCCGAAAGCAGGAAAGCGTCAGTGGCTGCAACATGGTGAGAGTCAACCTGCACTGCAGTTTTGGCTCCAAGACGCTGACGCGCCAGTCGCCAAAGGGGACTATCAGCAGCACATGGCCGCTTCCACTGCCCAGCACATCAAAATGGTGCTGACTGAATCGCAAACTAAAAATGTCGTGTTAGCGGATGGTGATAGTGAGCATCCGGTTGAAGCGGGTGATATTGCCGTGCTGGTTCGAACCGGTAGTGAAGGGCAACTGATCAAACAAGCGTTAGCTGAGCGTGGCATTGCCAGTGTTTACCTGTCGAATCGAGACAGTGTGTTTTCTAGTGCAGTGGCAGAAGATATGCTGCGCCTACTACAAGCGATTTGGTATCAAGACGATGAACGACTGCTGAAAACTGCACTCGCCTCAGAGCTGTTCGCACTACCTGCCGATGTGCTTGATGGCCTGAATAACGATGAAAATTTGTGGGAGCAAGTGGTAGCGGAATTTCGTGATTACCGTCAGTTGTGGCAGTCACGCGGCGTATTGCCTATGCTGCGCTCGGTACTGTTTAAGCGTGAAATGTCGAAACGCTTATTGGCTACCGTTGGCGGAGAGCGTTTACTGACCGACTATCTTCACTTGGGCGAGCTATTGCAGGCCGCAAGGCAAGATGTGGAAAGTGACACTGCCTTGCTACGTTGGTTTGCCCAGTCAATCGAAGATGCTAAGCAAGGGCTAGGCGCCTCCGATGAGCACATTCAGCGTTTAGAATCGGAGCGAAATCTGGTGCAAATCATCACGATTCATAAGTCGAAAGGTCTTGAATATGATCTGGTTTACTTGCCGTTTGTGGTCAGCTATCGCGAAGCGATGGAAGCGAAATACTATGATGCAGCAAACCAGGAATCGGTGCTGGATCTTAGAAAGTCCAAAGCCGCACTGGCTCAGGCAGACAAAGAGCGATTGGCGGAAGACTTACGTCTAATCTATGTAGCGCTGACTCGTGCCGTGTATGGCTGTTTTATCGGTATGGCGCCACTTCGCAACGGACGCTCTACTAAAGAGCCTACCGGCGTTCACCACAGCGCTCTTGGCTTCTTGGTGCAAAATGGCCAAGAGCTTGGTGTCAGCGAGCTAGAAACCATGCTAAACCAGTTAGCAAAATCCTGTCGGGACATCGCGATTACAGCGCCACCAGAGCCCGATGGTGAGTCGTATCGTTTACCGTTAGCATCCACGCCTGATCTAGGTGCGAAAATGCAGCGCCACGCGATTGATCGTGATTGGCGTTTGACGAGCTACTCAGCATTGGTAAAACAGAGTCACCATGGCAGCAGTGATGAGGTGTTTATCGAAGAGTCGGGTTTGGACATCGACTCTTCAGACGAGCAGCAACTGGATCCACTGTTGGAGCCGGAGAAAACCATCTTCCATTTTCCTAAAGGCGCACGTCCGGGTACCTTCTTACACACGGTATTTGAGGAGATCGAGTTTACTGAGCCCGCTGGCTCTGAGCATAACGAAAACATCATCGCTGAACTGCTTGCCAAAGAGCAGTACGACGCAGAGTGGCTGCCAGTGATTACTTTGCTGGTGGATCAGGTGATGAACACGGCTCTAGATGGTGAGAACCTATATCTTCGAGATAAAAGCCCTTCACAGCGCTTGGTGGAAATGGAGTTTCTATTGCCGATAGATGTGCTGGATGCACCTTCGCTTAATCGCGTAATTCAGCGCCACGACAGTTTATCTGCCAAGGCTCATGAACTAGGCTTTTATACGGTAAAAGGGATGTTGAAAGGCTTTATTGACTTGGTGTTCGAGCATAAAGGCAAGTACTACGTCCTCGACTGGAAATCGAATCACCTTGGTGAGGACAACAACAGTTACCAGCGAGCTCAACTCGAACATGCCATGGTCGACCATCGCTATGACTTACAATATCAACTTTATGCCTTGGCGCTACATCGCTTCTTAAAAACGCGTATTCGCGATTACGATTATGAGCAGCACTTTGGCGGTGTCTATTATCTGTTCTTGCGTGGTATTGAGCCGAATTCCGACTCGGGCATTTTCAATGCGCGTCCTTCTAAGGCGATGATTGAAAACTTAGATGCATTGATTTCTGGTGAACTATCGCCGAATACCATTGATACTGATAGCAGTGATATGGACGAAGGAGAAAATCAACAAATGGGGCTTGGATTTTAATGACTGAACAGCGCGCTTTTTCCCATTGGATTGCCGACCTTGTTGATAAAAAATGTTTACGACCGCTGGATCATCAGTTCGCCAAGTTTGTTGCTTCCATTGAAACCGAGTATCCCGATGAGGTGATGTGGCTGGCGGCTATCGCAAGCGCTCAGCTAGGACAGGGGCACATTTGCGTCAACTTAGATAGCGACTTGGTTGAGCAGGCGCTACCGCCGTTACCAAGCCTTATTGGGCTTTATGGCGCGGCTGCAGCTCCGCTGGAAGATAAGGTTAATCAGGTTGATTGGCAACGAGTAATGGGCAGTGCATCAACAATCAATGTACTTGAGCCCAGAGCCAATTTAGAAGGTGCAGTCACACCGTTGGTATGGCAGCAAAAGCGGCTCTATTTGCAGCGTTACTTTTACTATGAACAAACGATTGCTGAGCGCCTGCTGTCGAAGGCGACGCCTATTGAGTTGGCAAACACGGATATTCAACAAGCAGCGCAGATACTCGATCAGTTGTTTGCTCGTGAGTATCACTACTTGTACTCGGCGCTCGCATCGATGTCTGCTGAATATAATAATCAGGTATCGCGACAGCAAATAGTATGTGATTTCCTAGACGTTGTTGATGATAGCGTGATCGACTGGGATCAGGTTGATCGCATCGTTACCTCAGCGGGCTCTGCCAGCGAACTTGAGCGATTAGATACTGCAATCCCACTCACTGCCTGCTTGAACTGGCAAAAGGTAGCGGCTGCGGTTGCGCTGACTCGTCGTTTCGCCGTCATTTCCGGAGGCCCTGGCACCGGTAAAACCACGACAGTCACCAAACTGCTCGCGGCAATGGTGCATCAGGCGAGCGCGCAAGGAGAAACACCCACCATTAAGTTAGTTGCACCAACGGGTAAAGCGGCGGCGCGCCTGACTGAATCGATTGGTAAAGCGGTAGATGCCTTGGCGCTGTCACCGGAGCTTAAACAGCGCATTCCCACCGACTCGAGTACCCTGCATCGATTGCTTGGTGCCATTCCTGGCCGTGTTGAGTTTAGGCACGATAAAACCAACCCGTTACATCTGGATGTGTTGGTGCTCGATGAAGCCTCTATGGTCGATTTGCCTATGATGCACCGATTGCTCGATGCGTTGCCAAGCCACGCGCGACTTATCTTATTAGGCGATAAAGATCAGCTCGCCTCAGTAGAAGCGGGAGCGGTACTATCCGATATCTGTGATTTTTCGGCTCAAGGTTATAGCCAAAAGCAAAACGAACGGGTGAAAGCGCTCACTCAGTTTGATTGCCAGTTTGGGCGTACTGCCAAGCAGTGGGTATCGCCACTCGCTGATAGTCTGTGCGTTCTGCAAAAAAGCTACCGATTTGACGCGCGTTCAGGCATTGGCCAACTGGCTAAACAGGTTAACGCTGCGAGCAGCCGAGGCTTTGAGCAGGTTTGGAGTAAAGGGTTTGAGGATATTGAATGGCTGCCACTTAGTGGTGATAGCTATCAAAAATTGATTGATTCTATGGTGCGGGTTTACAAGCCGTATTTGGCTGAGTCGAGAGCAGCATCACCACAAGGTGAATCGTTGCAAAGCGCGGATGCTTTAGTGCACTGGCAGCACAGCGTTGCGCGTCAAGTCTTAGGTTTATTCGCTCAAAACCGCTTGCTGTGTGCAGTTCGAGAGGGTGATTTTGGCGTTACTGGACTTAATCAGAGGGTAGAGTCGCGTCTGAAGCAGCGCGGCGTGATTTCGCGAGGTGAAGAGCTTTGGTATGTGGGTCGACCGCTGATGGTGACGAAAAACGATCATGGGCTTGGACTTTACAATGGAGATATTGGTATTTGCCTATGGGATCATAGTGCTCAAACACCAAGGCTGAAGGTCTTCTTTGAGCTCCCTGATGGCAGCATAAAATCGGTCTTGCCGAGTCGAATGCCAGAGCATGAAACGGCTTATGCCATGACGATTCACAAATCTCAAGGCAGTGAGTTTGCCCATACCTTCATGATATTACCGGGTGAATATAGCCCTCTGCTCACCAAAGAGCTGATTTATACCGGAATTACCCGTGCAAAATCGCGTTTCACCTTAGTGGCGGATGGCAAAGTATTGGGTAAGGGGATACGTCATAAAACGCTGCGTCACAGTGGACTGTCATTGCGTTTGGCGTAATTGCGATTGGTTCAATTAATAGTTTGGGGAAAGTAAATGCGTAGCTGAGGTGGAAAGTGAGTGAGAGAGAAACTCTACCGTCCTTGGCAGTACCTATTCTCTGGGGATAATTTGGCCGCGTTAGGCTGGATTAAAGACCTCAGAATAGGTGATTTGCTTGATCCGATACTGCTGCTGGTAAATCGCCATTAACGATCTGACTTTTTCGGATACAGGAAAAACACAGTGGACGTTGAGTCCTTCTAGGAAGTGGTTTTCCGCCATATCCCAGAAACTTTGAATCGAATTACAAATAACCGTTCGCATAGATGTCACTCTTGAATGTGGTGTTCACCTAGCATTCCTTGCACTGCCCGCCAGCACGCTGCTTTTTGGGAGTCCTGTCACATAAATAGTTGTGATTTGGGCGAATTTTAAACAGAAATTGACCTTTTGTAAAACGATTTGTGCTTATTCATGACGGCAATCGATTTCATAAATGTCAAGCCGTCATGAATCATTCAGTAAAACTACACCGAGACCGATAGGATCTTTGAGCGCCTTTGTAAATTGTAGAGGTCTTGTTTCGCCATCGGCAGCGATTCTACTCCTACTTCGAGAAAGCCTTGCTCTCTAAACCAGTGCAGGCTGTGTGTGGTGAGTACAAATATATGCTCAATCCCCATCATTTTTGATTGCTGCTTCATGTGATTCAGGAGCAGTACGCCGCGATTGCCATCGCGATAATCGGGATGGATCGCCACGCAGGCCATTTCGGCCATCTTTTCTTGCTGGTAAGGATAAAGTGCTGCGCAGCCAATCACCAAACCATCTTTCTCGATCAAGGTGAACTGATGGATCTCTTGCTCAAGCTGCTCTCTAGAGCGGCGAACCAAAATCCCTTTTTCTTCCAAAGGTCGAATCAGCTCAAAAATGCCGCCAATATCATCAATGTCAGCTTGTCTGACTTGTTCAGCGCTGGCCATGACGATTTGTGTACCGATACCATCAATAGAGAACAGTTCCTGAATCAGCGCGCCATCGATTTTATAGCTAATTAAGTGGCAACGTGGAATCCCTGCACGACAAGCTGATTGCGCGCCGCGTAAGAAACGCAGTGTACCGCTACTATGGCCTTCGTCAGCCAGTTCTTTGGCTTCAAGCTGTTCTATCAGTTGATTGACCTCAGATGGGAACAGCTCAGCGATGGCATTGCCATTTTCATCGAGCACCCCTTGCTCAGAGCAAAAACCAATTAACTTATCAGCATTTAATTTTATAGCAACTTGGGTCGCCACTTCTTCAGAGAGGAGATTGAAGGTCTCACCCGTTACCGAACCCGCCACAGGGCCGAGTAGAGCGATTGAACCTTGCTCAAGAACGCGATTGATACCTTGAATGTCAATGCGGCGCACACGACCACTGTGACAGTAGTCGATGCCATCATCAACACCAAGCGGTTGAGCAATGACAAAGTTACCGCTAATGACATTGAGCTGGTTGCCCGCCATTGGTGTGTTATTCAGGCTCATAGAGAGACGTGCAGTGATATCTAGTTGCAGACGCCCCGTCGCCTGCATCACATAATCTAAGCACTTTTCTGTCGTGACTCGAATGCCCTTGTGATAGGGACAGTGACAATCATTGTGTTCTAGAAGTTGGTTTATTTGCGGCCTTGCGCCATGCACCAGCACTAACTTGACGCCTAAGCTATGTAGCAACGCGATGTCACTCACAATATTGGTGAAGTTTTTGTCGGTGAATGCTTCTCCACCCAGCATGATGACCATGGTTTTGTTGCGGTGAGCATTAACATACGGAGTGGACTGCCGAAATCCTTTTACTAGGGCGGTACTACGGATCTTCACAATGATTACTCGTGGTTTATTTATGTTGAAATAATGACTTTTTATTCAAAAATGCGCAAGGAAAATTTAGCTGATAGCGATGGATTGACTTGCCCCTTTATAAATCAAGTGACACACTGCTGTGGAATAGGAGAGGGCGCACTATGAGTGAAGGCAAAGAGAGTGGTATTGTCAGTAGCGTGGATGTCACGCTAACGCCTCGCAGTACGATAAGACCCAATAAATGGATAGAGCGAGCATTGATTTTGCTGGCGCTAGTGGGGACGGCCTCCGTTGTTGGTTTGTACAACGATTTATATGGACGTTTTCAAGAGCACGTCAATCCCAAGGCGGCAGTATATGGGTTGTGGATGGAGAAAGATGTTGCCCCTTATGCTAGAGCGTCGTTTGAGCTTGGGAATAACAAAGTGGTGATCGATAATCGCGTAGTAACGACGTCGTTTGAGTTATCGGCTAAAGAGCTCTGGTTTACTGTTGGGGTGACCGAGTATCGTTATCAATTTCTTAACAGCAACAAGACTGAGATACGACAGCTTTCACCAACGCATTACAACCCCACGTTTGTTTTGTCAGGAAAACACAAAAAAGACCTGAGATAACCATCGGTTTTATTGCGCTTTTTTATAGAGTTTGCCATCCTCAATGCACAAACCATAAGGGATGACTAACTTGATCAAACGTATTTTGCCTCTTGCTTCTGTTTTATTGGTGTTTGGCTGCGCGCAGAGCGATCGCGCTCAGCAGAAACACGACGGTGAGTTCACTAGCCTACTCAATAAAACAGAGCAAATTGAATCCAACAAACCTCGCAACTTTCACACATTTGCTGCCCAAGCGAATGAGGTGGTCACTGCCTCGCCATCCATGGCGAAAACCTACCAGCCTTTATACGAACAGCTAGAAACATGGGCTGTACAAAGTGGTGACCCGAAACAGTTGGCAAATTACGGTGTTCAAGCGGCACAGCTT
Source organism: Vibrio sp. CB1-5 (assembly GCF_059412285.1). Taxonomy (NCBI): domain Bacteria; kingdom Pseudomonadati; phylum Pseudomonadota; class Gammaproteobacteria; order Vibrionales; family Vibrionaceae; genus Vibrio; species Vibrio sp. CB1-5. The sequence goes on from NZ_JBJHPB010000026.1 coordinate 29,740, forward strand.
GGCGGTGGTGATAACAAAGGCAATGTACTTTTCACAGGTTATTTCTCACCTGTGATGGAGCTTCGTCACAAGCCAGATGAGAAGTTCCGCTATCCGGTGTACGCGATGCCAGACTGTCAGCAAGAGTGTCCAACTCGCGCAGAAATCTATGGCGGCGCACTCAACGGCCAGGGACTTGAACTCGGCTATGCCGAAAACCTCATCGACCCATTTATTATGGAAGTGCAAGGCAGTGGCTTCGTTCACTTTGAAGATGACGACACCTTAGAATACTTTGCCTACGCAGGGAAAAACAACAAAGCGTACGTGAGTATTGGTCGCGTGTTGATTGAACGCGGTGAAGTGCCAAAAGAGAAAATGTCACTTAAAGCGATCAAAGATTGGGTGATGGCACAAGATGAGAAAACGGTTCAGGCACTCCTTGAGGAAAATCCATCGTTTGTATTCTTCCAGCCTCAAAATGCAGCGCCAGTAAGAGGTACTGCAGGTATTCCGCTATTACCGATGGCATCGGTTGCGGGCGATCGCTCGGCATTCCCAATGGGGACTCCGATACTGGCGGAAGTGCCACTGCTTAACGCTGATGGTACTTGGAGTGGTGCACATGAGTTAAGACTGCTAATCGTGCTCGATACTGGTGGCGCAGTGAAGGGTAACCACTTCGATCTCTATCATGGTATGGGCGAGTTTGCCGGCACTCAAGCTGGTCATTACAAGCATTTTGGCCGCGTGTGGAAATTGGGTTTAGAAAACTCGACAACGGCAGACCCATGGTTGATGCCAGGAGAAAAGACCACTCCAGCAAACCCGCCTGAAGCGTCGGCTAAGTCTTCTACCTCTTCGCAAGACAAGCCTGATACCGAAACGGATACCGAAGCGGATAGCAAAAGCAAATAGGCCATTGCAATTAGCGGCTGCTTCGCCGACAGAGTTGACCTTTTTAGTAAGAGTGCGTATAAATCGCACTCTTCTTTTTTACTTGGACAATGCAAGGTAACCCATGCGCGAATTGAACCAGCCAGCCTCTGACAGCTACAACCAACGTTTTGGTGGCACACGCCGACTTTATGGTCATAGTGAGGTCGACATTTTACGTGCGGCGCACGTGTGTGTAGTCGGTATTGGTGGCGTAGGATCGTGGGCGGTAGAAGCGCTAGCGAGAACCGGTGTGGGTGAATTGACGCTCATTGATATGGATGACGTTTGTGTGACTAACATTAACCGTCAAATCCATGCGATGTCAGGTACCGTTGGTCAAAGTAAAATCGAAGTGATGGCAGAGCGCGTTAAGCTGATTAACCCAGAGTGCAAAGTGAATCTGATAGATGACTTTATTACTCCAGACAACGTAGCCGAGTACATCAGCAAAGAGTTTGATTACGTGCTTGATGCCATTGATAGCATCAAGCCGAAAGCGGCGTTGCTAGCCTATTGTCGTAGTAATAAGATTAAAGTTATCACGACCGGTGGCGCAGGTGGTCAGGTTGACCCAACCCAAATTATGGTGGCGGATTTGACCAAAACGATTCAAGATCCGCTCGCTAAAAAGCTGAAAGATACTTTGCGCCGTCATCACAACTTCACTAAGAATCCTGCTCGTAAGTTTGGTATTGATTGTGTGTTTTCTACCGAGCAGCTCAAATACCCTCAGGCTGACGGCAGCGTGTGTGGTGTGAAATCTACCGCAGAAGGACCTAAGCGAATGGACTGCGCCAGCGGTTTTGGTGCAGCAACGGTGGTCACGGCGACATTTGGCTTTGTCGCGGTATCGCGCATCGTTGAAAAAATTCTGCAAAAGTACGCAGCAAAGTCATAGGCAGTCGAGATGAGTAATAGCAATCCATTTGGCAGTAAAATCCAAGCGCAGCAAATTGTCGACATCATGACTCAGTTGAAAGGCTGGGAAGATCGCTACCGGCAAGTCATTCAGTGGGGCAAGAAATTACCGGTCATGGATGAGGCTGATAAACAAGAACAAGTGCTGGTGGCGGGCTGTGAAAGCTCAGTGTGGCTAGTACTTGAACAGGTTGATGAGTCTTGGGTTATTAAAGCGGATTCTGATGCACGTATCGTTCGCGGTTTGATTGCGATTGTGTTGGCTGCCTTCAATGGCAAAACCTCACAACAAATCGCTGAGTTCGATCTTGAAGGCTATTTCGAGCAGTTAAATCTCATTAATCATCTTAGCCCTTCACGCGGCAATGGCCTTAAGGCTATCGTCAATACGATTCGCGAACAGGCGCAGCGCTCGCTTTAACCGCGTTTAGAAGCACTATCGAATGCAGTGATTTTAAAAAGGCCATTGGCGGGCGTTTCTACCAATGGCCTTTTTGCGTTTAAAGCATATCGACGGCTTTTTCTACCGATGCGATAAAGCGGTCAACATCTTGCTCAGAATTGTAGATCGCGAATGAGGCTCGCACGGTACCTTTCACGCCCAGTGCGTCCATAAGCGGATGAGCGCAGTGGTGTCCTGCTCGTACGGCGACATTTTGCTGATCGAGTAGCGTGGCCAAATCTTGATGATGCACGCCATCCATAACAAAGGTGATGACGCTAGCACCAGGCTGATAGCCGATGATTTGAATATCATCGAGTTGGCTAAGAGCGTCGTAAGCGCGTTTTTGTAGTGCGCAGATGTGCTTTTCAAGATCGGTATGGCTATATTGGCCAAGCCATTCAATAGAGCAGGCAAGCGCTAGAGCACCAGCAACATTAGGTGTACCCGCTTCAAACTTACCCGGTAGCTCACTAAATGTAGTGCCTTCAAAGGAAACCTTCTCGACCATTTTTCCGCCACCATGCCATGGTGGCATTGCTTCGAGCAGAGCGAGTTTCCCATACAGTACGCCAATACCTGCTGGTGCATAGAGTTTATGTCCCGAAAAAACGTAGAAATCGGCATCGAGCGTTTGAACGTCTGTCGGCTGATGTACCACGCCTTGCGCGCCATCGACTACAACGACAGCTTGGCTATTGGCGCGAGTGATAGCAATGATCTCGTTGAGCGGTAGCACGGTTCCTGTCACGTTGGTGACTTGAGCTACGGCTACGATTTTGGTGCGGCTGTTGACTAATTCTCGGAATGCATCGAGATTAAACTGACAACCTTCACCCATTGGTACCTTGAGCACTTTAGCACCGGTTTGCTGTGCGACAATTTGCCATGGAACGATGTTGGCGTGGTGCTCCATTTCAGAGACTAAGATCTCATCTCCCGGCTGCAATTGATTACGGGCATAAGTTTGCGCGATAAGGTTAAGCGCTTCCGTTGCTCCGCGCGTCCAAATGATCTCTTTCTCGCTGCTAGCATTAATAAAGCGCGCTACCGTTTCACGTGCTGCTTCAAATCTTGATGTTGCCAGCGCAGTTAATGAATGTGTGCCGCGATGGACATTCGCGTTTTGGTTGCGATAGTAGTCGGTAATACAATCGATCACTGCTTGCGGTTTCTGTGTTGTCGCCGCGCTATCGAGATAAACGGTCTCGCCATCCATCGCTGGAAACTGGTCGCGGATTGCCTGTAAATCAGTCATCGTATTTGCCCATCTTGTGGTAGTGCAATGTTGGGTTGGTGACCATTGGCTCGGCGACTTCCCAAGCTTTTTCTTTACCACAAAGGGCAATGATGATCTCGACTGCAAACTCAAGGGCAGTACCCGGGCCTTGGCTGGTGATCAGGTTGTGATTGATGTCCATCGTTACTCGCTTGTCACGCCAACGGCTCTCTGGGATATGAGATTTAAAACTTGGGTGGCAGGTCATTAACGCATCTGGATAAAGCTTATGATGCTGAAGCACAAGAGCAGGGGCGGCGCAAATGGCTGCCATGAGTTTGCCATCGTATTTGTGTTGGCGAACTATCTCGACCAATAGCGTGCTGTCACGAAATACTTCCGAGCCGCCGACACCGCCAGGTAGCGCAATAACATCAAACTCGTCGTCTGCAACGTCAACCAATTTACAATCGGCTGTTAATGTCACTCCGCGGGAGGCCTTCATTGTCAATGCGCCATCGAAGTCGGCGCTAGCCACCGTGACCTCGAACCCCGCCCTCACCATAGTATCTATGATGGTGATAGCTTCCATTTCTTCCGTGCCAGGGGCAATAGGGACAAGTACCTTTTTAGTCATGCTGGCTCCAGCTTGCTTCTATCTGTTTGATGTGTTGAAAAAGGGTGGCATTTTGAGGGACTGCCAGTTGGTTCTGTTGGGCAATGTCCAACAAGTAGCCAGTGATAAAATCGATTTCACTCTGCCTTTTATTATAAATGTCTTGATGCATTGAAGAGTAGTTTTCTGCAGTAGCTTGCGCGACGGTGAATACCGTTTGTAAAAGCGCTTCGTCATCAAGTCCGATACCTTGAGTTTGCGCACACATTACTGCTTCGCTGACAATTGCGCTAAGTTGCGAACGATATTCAGGGCGGGTTAATTGGCCATTTTGGCAATCAAGGGTAGCCGTAAGTGGGTTGATCGCACAATTGATGACAAGCTTAGTCCAAAGCGCAGTTTGAATGCTATCGTGCCATTTGGCCGGAGTGATGGCATGGTCGAGTACGTCAGCGACAAACTGACATTGTTGTCCTAGAGCATTCCACGCGCCAATAAGGGTCTGACCTTGGCCTGTATGGCGAATCTGGTTGCCCGTTACTCTTAGTGCGCCGTGTGTTGTGGTGCCGAGCAGAACCGGCCTATTGTGCAATTGATTTTGCAGTCTTTCCACCGTTCCCATGCCATTGTGCAAAAACAGAATGATCGCATCTTGATGCAGCATTTCTAATATTGGGCTCAGTGCTGTTTCCACTTGCCATGCTTTGAGAGTGACAATCAGCAGATCGCAATGCTGCAGTTTCTGAGTGTCTTGGTTGGCAAAAGTGAGGGGGGGCAGTGAATCTACTGAAAGCTCAATGCTGTTCGAGGGCGCGCGTCCCCACAAAGAAACCGAATGCCCGGCTTGGTTGAGCCGATATGCATACAAAGAGCCGATGGCGCCGGGGCCTAGAATGGTGATATTCACAATAGTTACAAGGTGATGAGTGAAGATCGAAGGATAACAAAGATATGGTTAATGGTCGAAAATAACCTTAGAGTTGTAGGCACAAAAAATGGCGCCGAAGCGCCATTTTTCTAACTTCAGCAATTAGAAGTCGTATTGTACACGGTAGATAGCAAAGTCATTCCAACCTTTGATACCTAGCTTGTTGTACGTATAACGGTATGTGATACCCGTTTTCACGTTTTTCACTGGGTGCCAGAATAGGCTTAGGCCACCGTTTACACCTTCTTTACCGCCTTGAGACTGAGCGTAACGACCGTTGCGAGCAAATTCGATTTCATTCCAGTTAACAGTCGAGAACTGTTGACCTGCAACGTTGAAGTTGTATGCGGCAGTCCAACCAGCCATGTAACCATTCCAGCCTGAAACGTTTTCAGTTGGTTGGCTACAAGCTGTTGAGCCAGGAATTGCATCCGGGCCTGTATCAGGCACTTGGTTGCCATTACAGATAGTGCCAGTAGTACTAACGTGGTGAACACCAATCCAAGGCTTGAAGAAACCGTTGTCAGAAACAAGGTCAGTGTAACCAAAACCAACTACACGGTTGTGCTCTGCGAAGCCGCCTGAACCAGTGTCGTATACTTGACCGTACAAAGAAGCACCAGTATCACCAAGATAAACGTGAGCAGTACCTTTAAGAGACGCACCGTGTTTTTCACCGTCGCCTTTGTTGAAGTTTTCGTAGTCGTAGAAACCGTAGATCTCACCCCAAGTGAAGCCTGCACCACCTTCAATACCTAGTACTGCTTTGTTACGAGAACTGTTCGCATCGCCGTTGTTTGATGTGAACTCGTGATCCCATTTTTGGTAATCAAGATAAACGCCACCAAAACCGTATAGATATTCTGCAGATGCTGGCACTGCAGCAACTGCTGCAACAACGCCAAGAGCTAAAAGTGATTTACGCATAGTGTGAAAACTCTTCAAGTTGTACTGTTAATTGGCCGCTGTCCGTGCGAACTCATCCGATGGGTGGGCATGATAGCGATTTATATCCCAAAGTAAATGTGCAACTCCGCAAACGTTTACTAAAGTTTGTGAGGTTTATCACAATTTAAGGATAATCAAGGGAACTTCTATAGAGTGTACACAAATCGATCAATCTTTTGTGTCTGGAAGTCAACATTCTACTGCAATTGTTAACAAGGTGATGTTGATCGTATTTCAATTGCGGGCGTAAACACTGATGTAGTAACAAAGGGAACAATCATGTCACAGATTATGCTTTTTCCACTGCGCTCAGTGGTTTTGCCTGAAGGAAAAATGAGGCTAAGGATATTTGAGCCTCGCTACAAAAGAATGGTCACCGAATGCCTCAGGAACGAAACTGGGTTCGGCGTCTGTCTTATTAGTGACGATGCTAGTGTGGCTCCGAAAAATGTGTCGAAAATCGGAACTTTTGTCAGTATTGTCGATTTTGAAACCCTCGACGACGGAATGCTTGGAATAACGGTTTCTGGTATTAAAAAATTCCGCATTTCTGATATTGGCGCAGACGATGACGGTTTGCGGTCCGCATCCGTAGAATGGGTCGAAGGGTGGGCGACAGAGGAGCTTAACGATGAGAACCAGTTCTTAGGCGAGCGTTTGCAAGACGTCTACAAGAAGTTTCCTCAAATCGGTGAACTCTACCTTCATCGCTTCTTCGATGATGCGTCATGGGTCAGTCAGCGCTGGCTCGAAGTGCTACCTTTAGAATGTCACCATTTTGAACATTTGGTCACGCAGCCCGATTGTAGGTCGGCTGTAGATTTCCTAACTCAGGCCTTCAATTCAGGCGATATCCAAGAGGAAACGCGACACTGAACGCAATTAACAGTGATCTCGCAACAACGAGTTGTCGTAAGATGAAATGGTTAGGCAGCAATGTTGCGATATCAACTTTAGGGACATAGACATGATAGTAGAAAGTCCGGAAGCGCTCACCAAGCAAGAGTGGGCAGAATGTATGGAAAGGGTAAAACAGCGCGATAAAAAGGCGTTTGCGACTGTATTCAGCTACTTTTCACCGCGTCTCAAACAGTTCACTTACAAGCATATGGGCAATGAGCAAGTTGCGGTCGAAATGGTCCAAGAAGCTATGGCGACGGTCTGGCAGAAAGCACATTTGTTTGATGGTAGCAAAAGTTCCCTGTCAACTTGGATCTACACCATTGCTAGAAACCTTTGCTTCGATATGCTGCGTAAGCAAAAGGGCAAAGAGTTGCATGTTCATGCTGACGATATTTGGCCTACCGATTACTGCCCACCTGATTTCGTGGAGCACTATTCGCCAGAAACCGACAGACTAAAAGAACAAATTTTGAAGTTTCTTGAGGATTTACCAAAGGCGCAAAGGGAAGTAGTTAGGGCCGTCTATTTAGAAGAGTTACCACATCAACAAGTAGCAGACATGTTTGACATCCCGTTGGGGACTGTCAAGTCCCGTCTCAGACTCGCTGTAGAAAAATTAAGACATTCAATGGAGGCGGAGTAGTATGAGTTACCACCCAGATGTACAGATATTGAAGCGCTTCGCGACCGGGGAGATCGATTCAGCACATGGTGCTGCCGTCGCAACGCATTTAGAGACATGCTCTCACTGCCGTCAATTGGTGGCTAAGTTTGAGGAAGAGGCTGCCGATGATTTGGTTGCTTTCGGTACTGAGGGCGCCTTATCGGATAATGACCTAGCGTTAGTGTTCAACAACATGATGAACGACATCATGGAACTCGATGCCGACTACAGCAAGCCAAAGGCCCGAACAGCAGCCAAGATAGAGGTGAATGGGAAATCGTTTAAGGTACCTGCTCCGCTCAGTCCTTTCGTCGACCAAATGGGCGAATGGAAGAGCTACGGTGGCAAAGTGTTCACGTCGAATATCGCTCTAGACGAAGATTGTAAGGTGAGCTTGCTCTACATTACTGAAGGTGTTCAGGTGCCACAGCATACTCATAAAGGATATGAATCTACACTGGTACTGCACGGCAGTTTTAGCGATGAGAATGGTGAGTACCACGAGGGCGACTTCATAAGAGAAGATGGTGAAACCAAGCACGCACCACAGACAGCAGCAAACCAAGATTGTTTGTGTTTGTCGATATTGACCGAGCCGATGATTTTCACTCAGGGCGTGGCTAGGGTCTTCAACCGCTTCGGAAAAGGTATGTATCCTTAACAAGTACTGAACTGAAAGGCTCGCTGGTTAGCGAGCCTTTTTTCGTTTTGGCGAATACTATTGTTGAGCTGAGTTTTCTTGCTTTTTGGATATGGTAGCCTCATCTCTGTGCTTTGCTTTCTCAAGTAGGTCAGTAAAGTAATGACGCAATGAGTAGAGCATGATCAGGCTCGGGATCACCATGAGCGACGTGATGATAAAGAATAAGCTCCAATCGTTAAGTGCATCTACCATCTCACCACTGAAAGAGGCTAATGTTGTCCGGCCAAAGTTACCTAGCGATGCCAAAAGCGCATACTGCGTTGCGGAGAATGCTTGTCCTGTGAGTACTGTCAGGAAGGAGACAAACGCAACCGTTGAGAAGGCTGTCGTGAAGTTGTCGACAATGATGGTTGCCAAGAACAGTGTCTCGCTTGGGCCGACTTTGGCAATCCAAGCGAACATCAAGTTGCTGGCACTCATTGCAATGCCACCAATCATCAATCCTTTCACGATACCAAAGCGTACATTAACCATACTGCCTAGTAACGTAAAGACGATGGTTGCACCCCAGCCAATAAGCTTGGAGTAGTAGCCAATTTGCTCATTACTAAAACCAATTTCCTTATAGAAGGTGATCGACATGCGCCCTAGGAAGGCCTCACCAATCTTAAATAGGAATACAAATAGTAATAAGGTCACTGCGACCTGTACCCCATTGCGACGGAAGAAGTCTAAAAATGGCTCGACGACCGTCACTGAAATCCAGCTAGTAAAGCGGTTGCCTACTAATTTGTTGTGACGTGCTTCAGCTTGCGCTTGTAGTGCTTCGCGATCGGTTTTAGGCTCGCTAACGAAAAGAGTAAACAGCATAAGGATAACGACGATCCCTGCCATGCCATAATAGACGCCGTTCCAACCCATAGAGTCTGCATTGATAAACGCTAAGTAGCCCGGCAAAGAGTAACCCGTCCACCAACCGATCACGGCCATCGCCGACGCTTGCGGGAGCTTGTTAGACTCCGATTTCGGGAAGGTATCGATACGGTAAGCATCAATCGCGATGTCTTGTGTCGCAGATGATATGGCAATACAGAGTGCCAGCATGGACGTAAACATCAAGTTGTTCGCTGGGTTTACCCCTGCAATAAACAGTGTCCCGATCAAAATAAAGCTCTGGCAAAGGAAGATCCAGCTTCGACGTTGGCCTAAAGTACTGTGCAGAAGGGGAAGTTTTACCCTATCGACTAAGGGAGCCCATAGAAAGTTAATGGCATAAACAGCGAACACAGACCCAAAGTAGCCGATCGCCGCGCGGGTCAGACCTGCATCTTTTAGCCAGCCAGACATGTTCGAGCCAATTAAAACCCAGGGAAAGCCACTTGAGCATCCCATCATAAAGACCCAAAGTAGCCTTTTATCCCAGTAACTTTTGACTGTATCAAGCCAAGTCATTTTTTGTTCCACAGGTGTGCTCCTTGCGAGTGCAGCGAAAGGGAGTGAAATTGCGCAACGAGCAAAACGAGAGGCTAGCCTCTCTTTTTGTTGTTATTCGCTGATTTTTTCTATTTTAGTAATAACGATGGGTTCGAGTGGTACGTCACTCATCCCACGGGTGCTGCGAGTTGGTTTTTGTCCCATTTTTTTGACCACATCGAAGCCTTCGACAACCTTACCGAAAACCGCGTACCCAGGGTTGGTGACGCTGTAGTTAAGGAAGTCATTATCGACGAAGTTAATAAAAAACTGGCGTGTCGCTGAATCAGGATCACGAGTACGCGCCATTGCAATGGTTGCAGCATCGTTGTCTAAGCCATTCGAGGCTTCATTTTTGATTGGCGAATAAGTGGGTAGACGCTTGAAGTCCTTTCCAAATCCACCACCTTGCGCCATAAAGCCTGGGATGACACGGTGGAACTGACTGTTTACATAACTACCGTCATCGACATACTTGAGAAAGTTCTCAACACTGACAGGGGCTTTTTCTTGGTTAAGTTCAACCACAAAGCGACCTAAGTTGGTATCCACAGCAACTTTAGGACCTGCGAATACGCTAGTTGCAACAAGCGCAAGGGTAGCAATAGCTGTTTTTAGCATTAGAAACGCTCCTTCATGTAGTCTTGTAGCTCTTTGTCGTTAGCGATTTCTTTAAGTACCAAGTTAACTGTGTCGTTCAGTACGGTTTCGATATCGTCGTTAGATGCGCTCATAAGGCCTGAGCGTTTTGCCGTACCCGTGTAAGTTTTTACCAGCTTACCTTTTGCATTCTCAGCCGTAAGTTCGAGCACAACGTTTGCTGTCATGTCATTTTCCATCACGGTATGTTTAACCGAAACCAATGCCTCCTGCACTTCAATTTGAAGCGCATTTTCGCTGTTTACCGTAACTTGGTAGCCTTGTGATGAAAATTGATTCACTAGCGCATTTTCAATGCCAATACGAAGGTTTTGACGAGTATGTACCGGCGTAATGTTCGAGCGGCCATTGTCGAGTAGTGCAACGTATTGAGCCGTTCGCACGTCTTTACTAGAGAGTGACATCGATTTGTTTTCGACAACTTTAGCGGCACTAGTTGTCGCTTTAGGCGCAAAATTGATTTGTTCTTGTTGAGGGCTTGCACAAGCAGCAAGCAATACGACTGAAGCCGCTAAAACGAGCTTTTTCATTAATGATTCCTTTTCACACTCTAAAACTATTGAAGCCAAGCGATGGCTGGCATCATAGCGAATTCTTATTTTTATGCACGTTGCCTAAGGGCAACTATGACTCAATCTTTACTTAGTTGCCTGTAAAATAACAAATTTGGCATTAGAAGCGACAAGCTTCACATTGTGCTTGCCAAAGAGACGTGCCAGTTTTTTATCGTAGCCTAGGTGGCGATTGCCGATAACCATTAATTCGCCTTTAGGGCGAAGAACATGCTTTGCATCACAGAACATTTGCCAAGCGATGTGATCGGTGACGGCTTGCTGTTGATGGAAGGGTGGATTGCAGACCACTCGATCTTGTGAGGCCGCTTCAAAGCCATCCAAGCAATTGTTCGTAATGAACTTGCACTGAGCGTCGTCTAACTGATTAAGTTCAAAGTTATGTTTTGCTGAGGCTGATGCCATAAAGCTCTCATCGACCGCGATAATGCGAGCGGCGGGGAAAAGCTGCTTGAGCTTTATCGATAACACGCCATTGCCACAGCCAAGGTCGACGACATCTTTATTGTCCGCGTCGAGTTTGGAAAGATGCTCTAGCATAAAGCGAGCGCCCAAATCCAAGCTTTCGCCTGAGTAAACATTGGGTAAATTCGCCAGCGTTAGGTCATGCCCTTCAACCCGCCAAGTCGTATGCGCATCCACAGCAGGTCTCTGTGAAGCACTCGATAGCTCAGTAAACACTAGACGGTGTTTTTTCCACGCCAGCGAGGTTGTGGTGGAACCTGCAAACTTCTCAAACAGTTTCAGTGTTGAGGTGTGGATCTCTTTCGCTTTATTAACCGCAATTAGTTGGCAGCGGCCTGCGTACTTTTGAGCAAGTTGGTCTAACTGCCAAGTTAAGTAGCGATTATTGCGTGGGATTTGCATCAGCACGAGGTCGATGTCGCTTGGCCATGCGTCCGTAGAATTGAGAAGGGTCACTCCACTGAGCTGGTTTGTCGACAAGTTATTTTTTATACCTTGCTGAGAAACAAAAGAGTCCGTGACGGTAGTCACCTTATGTTCTTCACTAAACCAACAGCTTAGTGCTCCAAAGTTATCGTTGAGGATCAGAATGTTCGATGACTTGGGCAAAGCGAGCTCTTCAACATGTTGAATCAGATACTCGTCTCCCGCATCCCATGCTTGGAGCTGCTCATTGGCAAGTTTAGGGTAGCGAAAAAGCGAGTAGCTGCGCTCAAGTAGGTTCAGTTCAGTTTTCATAATTTCTTGAATTGGTGACAATGGTTGTATTTTGACAAAATCCCCTCAACTAAGCCAAGCAGAATGTGATTTAAGGGAAGATTATTGATTAAGTAAAGTATATACTTTACCGACTATATAAAAATAAATGTCGGTTTTAGCCCAAGGAAGTAAGATGATTCAACAATCTATCGAGCAAAAGCTCCATCAAGCTTTCCATCCAACACATCTCGATGTTCGCAATGAAAGTCATATGCATAATGTCCCGCCAGGCTCAGAAAGTCACTTTAAGGTCATTATTGTCAGTGAAGATTTTTCTAGCGAGCGTCTTATTACTCGGCATCGTAAGGTTAATACTGTACTTGCTGAAGAGCTCGCAGGTTCGGTGCATGCCTTAGCGATCCACACCTACACTCCCGAAGAGTGGAACGAAGAGAACCAACTTGCCCCTGCTAGCCCAAATTGTGCTGGTGGCGGTAAGTAACGGTAAACCTGTTATGGGTGCGGTACCAACAACACAGTTTAGCAACAAGGTAAGGGTTTACTGATAATTACCGTCAATTTATCTGCATAAAGCCACGGCTGCACTTACCCCTTTAGGGGTAAGTTATTAACAGTATATCAACATATAATGTTATGTGATTTTGATGATGGTGAATGTTTCAGATTGTGAACAAGCCAATCGCTTATTTTCAAAAGCATTAATAACAGTTTGTGCGTTTGGTCAAAGTTACACATATTCGCAACCCCATATGTGGCAAAAGTTTCGAAATAAAGAGGCTATAGCTGGGATTCATCATGGCATCCCCTTTGTAAAAGATGCTAAACTACCGCACCAGGAAAATCTCGCAGCGATTCTATGACGAGATTGTTAAAGTGATGTTGCTGCTTTGGCCTGTAAAAAGTCAAAGCCAGACACTCAATGTCGTGTCTAAATGTTACGCAAATTAAAAGAATCTTTTTCCCGATAAAAGTAGTGCAAGTGCGTATGATTACAATAAAGAAGGGTTTGGATCTTCCTATCGCAGGAACTCCATCCCAGGTGATTAATGATGGTAAGTCCATCACTAAAGTCGCCTTGCTTGGCGAAGAGTACGTGGGTATGCGTCCAACGATGCATGTTCGCGTGGGTGATGAAGTGAAAAAAGGCCAGGTTGTTTTTGAAGACAAAAAGAACCCAGGCGTTAAATTTACTTCTCCAGCAAGCGGTAAGGTTATTGAAGTTAACCGTGGCGCGAAGCGTGTCCTACAATCTGTTGTGATTGAAGTGGCAGGCGACGAGCAAGTTACTTTCGATAGCTACACAGCTGACCAACTAGCAGGCCTTGATCGCGACGTGATCAAATCTCAACTGGTTGAGTCTGGTATGTGGACTGCGTTGCGTACTCGTCCGTTCAGCAAGGTTCCGGCGATCGATTCAACAACTCAAGCGATATTCGTGACTGCTATGGATACTAATCCTCTAGCAGCAGAGCCTGAATTGATCATCAACGAGCAAAAAGAAGCGTTTGTTGCAGGTCTAGATCTTCTATCTAAACTGACAGACGGTAAAGTCTACGTCTGTAAAACAGGCACTAGCCTTCCTCGCTCAACTCAATCTAATGTCGAAGAGCATGTCTTCAATGGTCCGCACCCTGCGGGTCTAGTAGGCACTCACATGCATTTCCTATATCCAGTTGGCGTTAACAACGTTGCTTGGAGTATCAATTATCAAGATGTGATTGCATTCGGTAAGCTGTTCACTACAGGTGAGCTGTTCACGGATCGCGTTGTTTCTTTGGCTGGCCCTGTTGTGAATAACCCTCGCTTGGTTAGAACACAGCTTGGTGCAAGTCTGGAAGATGTGACAGATAACGAGTTGATGCCTGGTGAAGTTCGAATCATTTCTGGTTCTGTTCTTTCTGGTACACATGCTACTGGTCCACACGCCTACCTAGGTCGTTACCACCAGCAAGTTTCTGTACTTCGTGAAGGTCGTGACAAAGAGCTGTTTGGCTGGGCGATGCCTGGTAAGAACAAGTTCTCAATCACTAAATCATTCCTTGGTCACCTATTCAAAGGTCAGTTGTTTAACATGACAACCACAACCAATGGTAGTGATCGTGCAATGGTTCCAATCGGCAACTACGAAAAAGTACTGCCACTTGATATGGAGCCAACGTTATTACTTCGTGATCTTTGTGCTGGCGATTTAGACAGTGCACAGCGTCTTGGCGCACTTGAGCTAGACGAAGAAGATTTAGCGTTATGTACCTTTGTTTGTCCAGGTAAGTACGAATACGGTCAACTCCTACGTGAGTGCCTAGACAAGATTGAGAAGGAAGGGTAATCCATGCTTAAGAAATTCATCGAGGATATCGAGCATCATTTCGAGCCAGGTGGCAAACATGAAAAATGGTTTGCACTGTATGAAGCAGCGGCAACGCTTTTCTACACGCCAGGTCTTGTAACGAAGCGTAGCTCGCATGTCCGTGATAGCGTTGACCTAAAACGCATCATGATCATGGTTTGGTTCGCAGTATTCCCAGCAATGTTCTGGGGCATGTACAACGCAGGTAACCAAGCTGTTATGGCACTTAACCATCTTTACACTGGCGCAGAGCTTGCGGGTGTTATCGATGGCAATTGGCACTACTGGCTAACTCAAGGTCTTGGCGGCACGCTAGGCACCGATGCGGGTTGGGGCAGTAAGATGATTCTAGGTGCAACCTACTTCCTACCTATCTACGCGACAGTCTTCATTGTTGGTGGTTTCTGGGAAGTGTTGTTCTGTATGGTGCGTAAGCACGAAGTCAACGAAGGTTTCTTTGTAACTTCTATTCTTTTCGCTTTGATCGTTCCGCCAACACTTCCACTTTGGCAAGCAGCACTAGGTATTACCTTCGGTGTTGTTGTTGCAAAAGAAATCTTTGGTGGTACAGGTCGTAACTTCCTTAACCCTGCGCTTGCGGGTCGTGCTTTCCTATTCTTCGCTTACCCAGCGCAAATCTCGGGTGACGTAGTTTGGGTTGCAGCTGACGGCTTCTCTGGTGCAACAGCACTGAGCCAATGGGCACAAGGTGGTGAAGGCGCGCTAATCAACAACATCACTGGCCAAACAATCACTTGGATGGACGCGTTCATCGGTAACATCCCAGGTTCGATTGGTGAAGTATCGACGCTAGCACTAATGATTGGTGCAGCAATGATCGTCTACATGGGCATTGCGTCATGGCGCATTATTGCTGGTGTAATGATTGGTATGGTTGCAGTAGCAACTCTGTTCAATGTTGTTGGTTCTGACACAAATGCACTGTTTGCTATGCCTTGGCACTGGCACCTAGTACTAGGTGGTTTTGCGTTTGGTATGTTCTTCATGGCAACAGACCCAGTATCTGCATCGTTTACTAACAATGGTAAATGGGTATACGGTATTTTGATTGGCGCTATGTGTGTCATGATCCGTGTTGTTAACCCGGCTTACCCTGAAGGTATGATGCTAGCAATTCTATTTGCTAACCTGTTCGCACCTCTATTCGACCACTTCGTGATCGAGAAGAACATCAAACGGAGAGAAGCTCGCTATGGCAAGTAATAACGATAGCATTAAAAAGACTCTGTTTGTTGTTATCGCGTTGAGCTTAGTGTGCTCAATCGTTGTATCGACCGCAGCAGTCTTTCTAAAAGATAAGCAGGTTGCTAACGCCAAGCTCGACAAGCAGTCAAAAATTGTCGACGTTGCAGGCATCACTGCTGAAGGTTCAGTTGCTGACCTTTACCATGAATATATCGAGCCTCGCTTGGTTGACTTCACAACAGGTCAGTTTGTTGAAGGTGACGCGGAAGCGTATGACCAACGCCGCGCAGCTAAAGATCCTGCTAAGTCTGTTCGCCTAACTGCGGATGAAGACAAAGCTAAGATCCTACGCCGTGCCAATATCGGCACTGTATATCTTGTTAAGCAAGGTGGCGAAGTCACTAGCGTGATTCTGCCTGTACACGGTAATGGTCTTTGGTCAATGATGTACGCGTTCGTAGCTGTTCAAACGGATGGTAACACGGTTAACGGCATCACTTACTACGAGCAGGGTGAAACTCCTGGACTTGGTGGTGAAGTTGAGAATCCAACTTGGCGTTCACAATTTGTTGGTAAAAAACTGTTCGATGAGAACTTGAAACCAGCAATTAAGATCGTTAAAGGCGGTGCTCCTGAAGGTTCTGAGCACGGTGTTGATGGCCTATCTGGTGCAACACTAACGGCGAACGGCGTTCAAGGTACTTTCGACTTCTGGTTGGGTGATATGGGCTTTGGTCCTTTCCTAGCAAACGTTCGTGACGGAGGTCTAAACTGATGTCTGACGCTAAAGAAATGAAGAAGAGCTTGCTCGCACCGGTGTTGGATAACAACCCGATCGCGCTACAGGTTCTGGGTGTTTGTTCTGCATTGGCAGTAACCACCAAACTAGAAACAGCATTTGTTATGACGGTCGCAGTAATTTTTGTAACTGCTCTGTCGAACCTATTTGTTTCTCTTATCCGTAACCACATGCCTAACAGTGTACGTATCATCGTACAGATGGCGATCATCGCATCATTGGTAATCGTGGTAGACCAAGTTTTGAAAGCGTATTTATACGATATTTCAAAACAGCTTTCGGTATTCGTTAGCTTGATCATCACGAACTGTATCGTAATGGGTCGTGCTGAAGCATACGCAATGAAATCTGCGCCACTACCGTCATTTATCGATGGTATTGGTAATGGTCTAGGTTATGGTTTCGTACTACTAACGGTAGCGTTTTTCCGTGAACTTCTTGGTTCAGGTAAGCTATTTGGTATGGAAGTTCTACCACTAGTGAGCAACGGTGGTTGGTATCAGCCAAACGGTATGATGCTTCTAGCGCCTTCAGCGTTCTTCCTGATCGGCTTTATGATTTGGGCAATTCGTATCTTTAAGCCTGCACAAATAGAAGCGAAGGAGTAAGGTAGTCATGGAACATTATATTAGTCTACTTGTTAAGTCGATTTTCATTGAAAACTTGGCGCTATCTTTCTTCTTAGGTATGTGTACATTCCTTGCGGTATCTAAGAAAGTTAAGACCTCTTTTGGTCTGGGTGTAGCAGTTATCGTTGTTCTTACCGTTGCGGTACCTGTGAACAACCTGCTGTATAACCTAGTGCTAAGAGAGAATGCGTTGGTTGCCGGTATCGACCTTAGCTTCTTGAACTTTATTACCTTCATTGGTGTAATCGCAGCGCTAGTTCAGATCCTAGAGATGGTACTAGATCGCTTCTTCCCGCCTTTGTACAACGCACTGGGTATCTTCCTACCGCTAATCACGGTTAACTGTGCGATCTTTGGTGGTGTATCATTCATGGTACAGCGTGATTACAACTTTGCAGAATCTGTCGTGTACGGCTTTGGTTCTGGTGTGGGTTGGATGCTAGCTATCGTTGCGCTAGCAGGTATCCGTGAGAAGATGAAGTACTCTGACGTTCCTCCTGGTCTTCGTGGTCTTGGTATCACGTTCATCACGGTAGGTCTGATGGCACTAGGCTTCATGTCATTCTCTGGTGTTCAACTGTAAGGTATAAGGAATAGTCAATGGACATTATTCTTGGTGTAGTGATGTTTACGCTGATTGTTCTAGCCCTAGTTTTGGTGATTTTGTTCGCCAAATCTAAGCTAGTACCAACAGGCGACATCACGATCTCTGTAAACGAAAACCCTGATCTCGCGATCACCACACAACCAGGTGGCAAACTGTTGAATGCACTAGCAGGCGCTGGCGTATTCGTATCATCTGCTTGTGGTGGCGGTGGCTCTTGTGGTCAGTGTCGCGTAAAAGTGAAATCTGGCGGTGGTGACATTCTACCAACCGAGCTTGACCATATCTCTAAAGGTGAAGCGCGTGAAGGTGAGCGTCTAGCGTGTCAGGTAGCAATGAAGACTGACATGGACATCGAGCTTCCAGAAGAGATCTTCGGCGTTAAGAAGTGGGAATGTTCTGTTATCTCTAACGATAACAAAGCGACATTCATCAAAGAGCTTAAGCTTCAAATCCCAGATGGCGAATCAGTACCTTTCCGTGCTGGTGGTTACATCCAGATTGAAGCGCCTGCTCACCACGTTAAATACTCTGACTTCGACGTACCAGAAGAGTACCGTGAAGATTGGGACAAGTTTAACCTGTTCCGCTACGAGTCTGTAGTTAACGAAGAGTGCATCCGTGCATACTCAATGGCTAACTACCCAGAAGAAGAAGGCATTATTATGCTGAACGTGCGTATCGCTACGCCACCGCCTAATAATCCTGATGTACCACCTGGTATCATGTCTTCGTTCATCTGGTCACTGAAAGAAGGTGACAAGTGTACGATCTCTGGTCCATTTGGTGAGTTCTTCGCGAAAGATACTGACAACGAGATGGTCTTCATCGGTGGTGGTGCTGGTATGGCACCAATGCGTTCGCACATCTTTGACCAGCTTAAGCGTCTGAACTCTAAGCGTAAGATGTCATTCTGGTATGGTGCACGTTCACGTCGTGAAATGTTCTATGTGGAAGACTTCGACGGCCTACAAGCTGAAAATGATAACTTCCAATGGCACGTTGCTCTGTCTGACCCAATGCCAGAAGATAACTGGGATGGTTACACAGGCTTCATCCACAACGTCATCTATGAGAACTACCTCAAAGATCACGAAGCGCCAGAAGATTGTGAATACTACATGTGTGGTCCACCAATGATGAACGCGGCTGTCATCGGCATGCTGAAAGATCTTGGTGTAGAAGATGAAAACATCCTTCTAGATGACTTCGGTGGTTAATCTTCCTTGAAGTAATAAACATGGCTGGCTCATGTGAGCTGGCCATTTGTTTTTAGAAGTTGAGCAAAATAAAGAGTGCTTTCTTTTGCAAGTACATCAATCAAGATGCTGTAAATGTGAGCATTTTTAAATTCATTAGGTGAGTAAAGGCATGTTTCATCTAACCAAACAATTAAAACTCGTGTTAGCAACGTTGCTAGCCTCGGTACTGTTGACCGCTTGCGGTAACGATCGCGAACAGGTGCATTTGAGTGGCCCGACCATGGGCACGATTTATAATGTGAAATACATTGCGACCGATAGCAGCCCAAAACCAGAAACGATCCAAGCAGAGCTTAATCGTCTACTGGAGCAAGTTAACGATCAAATGTCGACGTATCGTCAAGATTCAGAGCTAAGTCGCTTTAATCGTTTCTATGGCACTGAGGCATTTCCAGTCTCAAAGCAAACAGCAATTGTGGTGAAAGAAGCGATTCGTCTTAGCGAGGTAACACAAGGCGCACTTGATGTCACTGTCGGTCCTTTGGTTAACCTCTGGGGCTTTGGCCCTGAGGCTCGTCCAGAAGTTGTGCCTACAGCAAAGCAGCTTGCGGAACGTAAAGCCCAAACAGGCATAAAACACTTGTCTGCAACAGACACGACACTTAAGAAAGACCTGCATGGTTTGTATGTGGATTTATCGACTATCGCAAAAGGGTGGGGTGTCGATGTATTGGCTGGGTATCTGAACCAAATTGGGGTTCAAGATTACATGGTCGAAGTGGGTGGCGAGATGCGTTTGAAAGGCCTGAATCGCGAAGGTGTGAAATGGCGTATCGCGATTGAAAAGCCAGCAACGGATGAGCGTAGAGTTCAGGAAATCATTGAGCCGGGCGACATGGCTATTGCAACCTCGGGCGATTACCGTAACTACTTCGAACAAGATGGCGTTCGCTACTCGCACATCATTGACCCAAAGACGGGTAAGCCGATCAACAATAAAGTCGTTTCTGTTACTGTTCTCGACAAGTCTTCGATGACAGCAGACGGTTTGGCGACGGGTTTGATGGTTCTAGGTCAAGACAAAGCGCTTGAAGTTGCCGAGAAAAATAGCATTCCAGCGTTTATTATTGTAAAAACAGAAGATGGGTTTGATGAAATCGCGTCTAGCGCATTCAAGCCTTACCTCAACAAGTAACGGGTGACAACTATGAGTACATTTCTAATTACTTTCGGCATTTTTCTTGCGGTGATTGTTGCCATGTCCGTTGGTTACATCTTCCAAAAGAAAGTGGTAAAAGGCAGCTGTGGTGGTCTTGGTGCGCTAAGCATTGATAAAGTTTGTAACTGCCCTGAGCCATGTGATGCACGTAAAAAGCGTGAAGCACGTGAGCAAGCTCGTGCAGAGAAGCTGGCTGCTTGGGAAAAAGATCGCATTGCCTAATCGATACGTGAATCGATAAATGCGCATGAAAGACCAGAGCAACGCTCTGGTCTTTTTGGTTGGTTCTCACTCAAAATCGGCGTATACTTTTAACTGTATAAATAAACAGCTTAATGCCGTGTCTGACTCTATTCGAAAATTCATCCATGTGGATATGGATTGCTTCTACGCTGCGGTAGAGATGCGTGATAATCCACATTATCGAGGTAAGCCCCTGGCGGTTGGTGGTAGCGAGCGCCAGCGTGGGGTGATCAGCACTTGTAATTATGAAGCGAGGAAGTTTGGCGTCCGTTCGGCGATGCCAACGGCTCAAGCCCTAAAGTTATGTCCTAATTTGCTTCTCGTCCCTGGACGAATGGAAGTCTACAAAGAAGCCTCAAAGCACATTCGTGCGATTTTTGCTCGCTATACCTCGCTCATTGAGCCGCTGTCGCTAGATGAGGCCTACCTGGATGTCACAGACTCCCCTCACTGTCAAAACTCAGCGACGCGCATTGCTGAGCGTATTCGTGCCGATATCTGGAATGAACTGCAACTGACCGCGTCTGCCGGGGTGGCGCCGCTTAAGTTTTTGGCCAAGATTGCCTCGGATATGAATAAACCCAATGGGCAGTTTGTGATCCCGCCCGATCAAGTGCAGCAAGTGGTTGATGAGTTGGATTTGGGCAAAATACCGGGTGTCGGGAAGGTTAGTTTAGATAAGCTCAATAGTGCCGGCTTTTTTACCTGCTTAGATATTCGCAATAGTGACTACCGAGATTTGATTGTGCGCTTCGGTCGTTTGGGGGCTTCCTTATGGAAGAAAAGTCATGGCATTGATGAGAGACAAGTTGTCGTGGAGCGAGAAAGAAAGTCGATTGGCGTTGAGCGCACCTTTAGCGTCAACATCTCCAGTTTTGAGGAGTGTTGGCAGGTGATTGAAGACAAACTGTATCCTGAACTCGAATCTCGCCTCGCAAGAGCGACGCCTAAACGCAATGTCATCAAACAAGGAATTAAGGTAAAGTTTGCAGACTTTAAGTTAACCACCATTGAACACGTACACAACCAGCTTGATCTCCCTTATTTCAAAGACCTGCTTCGCGAGGTACTTGAAAGGCAACAAGGGCGAGAAATTCGGCTGCTGGGGCTGAGTGTGATGCTAGAGCCTTTAGAGCAAGCTCGGCAACTGTCAATGTTTGAGGAATAGTATGGACAAGCGCGCACTGCTGACTGCAGTGATAAATGAACTTGAAAGCAAAGTGACAACACTGGTCTCTGCCATGGAGCAAACCGTGGATGCTGCGACCAATGAAGAAACCGTACCAGAGCACAAATATGACACGTTAGCACTGGAAGCGTCCTATTTGGCACATGGTCAGGCGATGCGTTTAGAGCAAGTAAAGAACGACATCGCAACGCTAAAGCGCACGACGCTGCGAGAATTTTTTGAGCAAGACAGTGTTGGGTTAACGGCTTTAGTTTGTGTCGAGAATGATGATGAGCATATCGCATGGTATTGGATGTTGCCCTGTGGCGGTGGCGTGACAATAAAGGATGCTGAGGTAACAACGGACTCTGTGTTGGCGGCGCTCACTGTGGTGACTCCCCATTCGCCACTCGGTAAGGCTTTGCTTGGGCAGAATATAGATGATGAAGTGAGTCTGGCTATCGGAGATTCCGTGCAGCACTATGCTATTATCGCGATTCAGTAACGACTTTGGATCGCTTCGAGAACTGTACAGACGATCTGACCAATAGGGTGTGCTATGAAATTACCTAAACTTTTTCCAACGACAACAGCGCTGCTTAGCGTTGTCGCACTTAGCAGTGCTTTAGTGGCGAGCAATGCTTACGCTTTTGGGCAGTGCGGAGTGGACATTAAGAATGAAGTTCACCTAGATGGTGAACAAGTAGAAATCGTTAAAGCCAGTTCTAAAGTCTTGATTGATGAAGACAATAACCTGTTCATTAACGGTAAAGCGATTGAACTGAGTCAGCTACAACAAGATGCCTTGGAAAGCTATCGTGAGAACATGAACAAGTACGTGCCTCAAGCGAAAGAGCTCGCGTCTAATGGCCTTGAGTTGACCAATGAACTTATCGATGACGTCGCTGAGAGTTTCGATAACTCTGAGGCGTTTCAAAACGTCAAACAAGCGGTTGGTGAGTTTTTTGCTGATGTTCAATCTCGCTACGAAGAGAGCGGTGATTTTGTCCTAAAGTCTGAAGCCTTTAGCAGTTTTATGGACAATTGGGAGCAAGATTTAGCAAAGGCAAAAGAGGTCTTCAACAAAGAATTTTTCAGTAGTGCATTTACTGCGTTACAAGAAAAGATGAGTGAAGAGGGTGGGTTAAATCTTACAGAGCTCTCTAAGCAGATGGATGAACTCAAAGCAAAAATGTCGGACACCATGAAAGAGCAGTCAGAGTCATTAAAGCAGCAGGCAGAAGAGTACTGTGATTCACTCAATGATGTCGCAGAGCAAGAGCAGCAGTTACAGAAAACCATTCCGGAGCTTAAGGACTATCAAGTCTTTACTATCTAATCACTGCTCTAAATGATGCGTTCGCCCCAAGGTAAATAGGTGTTTGCTTTGGGGCTTTTTATTTTATTTAAGTAGACTTTTTTAGACTGGATATCTACATGGTGCTCACCTTGTGGATTCTTTCTTTGCTTGGATGGCAAAAATTAGAGTATTACCCCAAAAACATTTGCTCTTCACTCATTTTTCACATACCGTACCAGCAAACTAGTACGATATGGTAAGTGCAGTAGGTATGTCAAACACATCTTCCGCTCCAAGAGAGCGCTTTGGTTCCCGATTAGGCTTTATTCTTGCCGCTGCAGGTGCGGCCGTTGGATTGGGCAATATTTGGGGTTTCCCAACACAAGCTGCCAGCAACGGTGGTGGTGCTTTCCTTTTGGTGTATTTAGTCATGATATTGGTCGTGGCGTTTCCTATGTTAGTGGTGGAAATGGCCATCGGTCGACATGGTCAGGCGAACCCTGTCGATAGTATGAAATCTCTTACCTCCAACCCTATCGGTAAACTTATTGGTGGTATGGTCGGATGGATTGGCCTAGCCGTACCTTGCGCGGTATTGGCGTTCTATTCCATTGTTGGTGGTTGGCTGATTTGCTTCTTGTTTGGCGCATTGGCAGACATCGCCGGCCTGACGTCACTTGCAGATTGGTTCAAAGGTTTTAGTGTCGAAAGAAACGTGTTTGGTACGGTGCTTTTCTATCTGTTGACGGTGTTGATTGTTCAAGGCGGGGTAAAGAAGGGCATTGAAAAATGGTCGACACGCTTGATGCCATCGCTGTTTATCCTTTTTGGACTGCTGTTTATCTATATCATGATGCAGCAAGGTGCAATTGAAGGTCTTAAACATTACTTGATCCCAGATTTTGAAAAAGTATGGGACAGAAAACTCATTCTCGCAGCCATGGGACAAGGCTTCTTCTCGTTGACGATTGGTGGCTGTTCAATGCTTATCTACGGCTCTTATTTGTCGAAAAAAGAGAACCTACCGAAGATGGCGATGAATGTGACCTTAGTAGATACGTCGGTGGCGTTTATAGCTGGTCTTGTGGTGATGCCGGCAATGTTTGTCGCGATGCAAAAAGGCGTTCAGATTTACGCAGAAGATGGCTCATTGCTCAGCTCAGATACTTTGGTCTTTACAGTATTACCATTGATGTTTGAGTCATTGGGCATGCTTGGTTTAGTGTTCTCTGTGGTGTTCTTCTTGCTATTGACCATTGCAGCGCTAACTTCATCTATCTCGATGCTGGAGTGTCCGGTTGCCCTTGTCGATGAGCGCTTTAACACCGGTCGTAAGAAAACCAGTTGGGTACTCGGTGCGCTTATTGCGCTGTTTAGTATCTACATTGTATTTAACTTTGGTGGACTGTTCGGCTTTGTCGCTATGGTTGCAACGCAATACTTACAGCCTATTGCTGCACTGTTGTTCTGCTTGTTTGGTGGTTGGGTATGGAGCCGGGCGAGTAAGATCAAAGAGCTTGAGCAAGGTTGCCCAGACTTCCAACTTGGCTGGTTTGGTAAGGTATGGCCTTGGTACGTGAAGTTTATCTGCCCAGTGCTCGTCGTTACCGTGATCTGGGCGTCATTTGGCTAATCACTGACTATGAATCAAGAATGAAAAAACACCGCTGAGGGAAACCTAGCGGTGTTTTTGTTTACCTGAACTGACCTGCATCTTCTAGAAAGTCAAAGCCAGCACTGGCAAGCTTCTCGATAAGAGCCGATTTGCTAATGTCGAAGTAGTTGACGAGCTTATCTAAATCCCCGCCAAAGTCGTCACGCAGTTTCATGTTGACGATACTCATTAGCATCACAGGATCCATAGTTTCAAAGTTGGCTAGATTCATCTTTAGTCTCTACTTGTCTTCAAAATCCGAAATCAATAAGTTTGCCGCCGCGAATGCCGCTTGTTCACGGACATCTTTTGGCAGGCTTTCATTGGCAGCCACTTCGTTTAGTGCTCGGACGGCACATGAGATTGCTTGTGGAATGTAGGCTTGGTCGCCACTACCAATTTGTGCGTAGATTTCACGAACCAATTCACAACAACCGTAAACTTGCATAATGTCTTTCTCTAAAAATGATAACTGGTCTCAATATACACAGGCTGCAGAGGAAACTCAAAAGCCACAATTGATGTGAAACAAAAAAGCCGATGTTTTGGTTAAACATCGGCTTATCAATCACAATACTGGCTAAATTAAGCTTTAGCAGGAATCGCTTCTAGTAGGGCTACCATTTGGTTCCAGAATAGCTCAACCGTGTCGATTTTTACTTTCTCGTCAGGCGAGTGAGGGAACTTAATGGTTGGGCCGAAAGAGACCATGTCCATGTTTGGATACGGTTCTTTGAATAGGCCACACTCTAGACCCGCGTGGATCACCATGATGTTTGGTTTGTGACCGTAGATACCTTCGTACATATCACGGAAGATAGCCATGATCTCTGACTCTGGGTCTGGTTTCCAACCAGGGTAAGCACCAGAGCACTCAATCGTCGCACCGGCAAGCTCTGCGACTGATGCTAGCATGCCTTCTACTTGAGAGCGGCCAGAATCGATAAGCGAGCGAATAAGGCATAGCACTTCAACTTTATCCGCTTGCGTCGTGATTACACCAACGTTTAGTGACGTCTCAACGACACCTTCAATGTCGTCACTCATACGAATAACACCATTCGGACAAGCATTCAGTGCTGCGATAAAGCGGGATTGAGCGTTAGACTCGAACACATCGCCAAGATTTGCGGCTTCGTTAAAGCTAATAATGTCAGTTTCAATAGCGCCTAGCTCAGATTTCAGGAGCTCAGTGTAGAAGCTGTAAAGTTCTTCTAGCTTCGCTAGGTTTTCTTCTGGTAGTGCTAAAGTAACAAAACCTTCGCGTGGAATAGCGTTACGTAGGCTGCCACCACGGAATTCAATTAGGCGAGCACCAAGTTCCTTTGCGTGACCTGCTAAGAAACGGCCAAGCAGTTTGTTGGCGTTGCCACGACCAGTGTGAATATCACAGCCAGAGTGGCCGCCTTTCAAACCTTTCAGTGTTAGCTGACGTGCAACATAGCCTTGAGGTGCCGCTTCGCGAGTGATGTCGAACGTGATAGCTGCGTCAATACCGCCCGCACAACCCATGTATACTTCGCCTTCTTGTTCTGAGTCAGTGTTTAGAAGAATGTCACCTTCTAACCAACCTGCCTCTAGACCGAATGCGCCAGTCATGCCAGCTTCTTCATCGATGGTCAGTAGAACCTCTAGTGGGCCGTGTTTGATATCGTTTGAAGCAAGTACAGCTAGGCACGTTGCCATACCGATGCCATTATCAGCACCTAGCGTTGTGCCTTTTGCGGTTACCCACTCACCATCAATGTATGGCTGGATTGGGTCTTGAGTGAAATCGTGGTCAGTGTCTTCATTTTTTTGAGGCACCATATCGATGTGCGCTTGTAGAACCACTCCTTTCTTGTCTTCCATGCCTGCCGTTGCTGGCTTTTTAATGAATACGTTGCCTGTCGCGTCGCGTTTTACATCAAGACCCTGCTCTTTCGCCCAGCCAATAATGTACTGTGCTAATGCTTCTTCATGCTTTGAAGGGTGTGGGATTGAGCAGATTTTGTCGAAAAATTGCCAAACCGGTGCCGGTGACAACTTGCTGATTTCAGAATGGAATTCAGACACGGAACTCTCCTTTATGCAGACTAGGCTAGATTGTTATTCCTCAGATGTTTGGATTCGAGGTGAAAACATCTGGTTTTCTAGCTTATTTAAGATAAAGGCAAGAATACCATTAGTTGTAAACAACGAGTAGTAAAAGCAAAGCAATTATGTAATGTTGGGTGTTACTGAAATGATTTACAAAGTGCGCAGAAGTGCATATTGATGATAACATTATCCGTAATAAAATTACAAAATTGGTGGTGAATTTCAGGAATTATGAAATTTATGTGACTTGGATCGCTATTGGTCTTGTAATTTAAATTCAATATGGTATTCTTTTGAACAGTTGATTGATTCAACATAGCTTGTTCAAGGATTGAGCCCGATTTATCGCCTCCAAGGAACCGAGATTCAAAGCAACTTTATCCACTATTTGTTTTGTTAGAAGGTGATGTTATGCAAGGTTTAGCAAGCGCGATGTTTTGGACCAGCCAAAACGTATATACGAAAGACTTCGCGTACAATGTCTACTACGGTAGATAGTAATTAAGATTTTCCCCTAAATTGAGAATTTATTGTTGGTTATATACCCCAATTGATGACCAAATTATTCTACCGCCACTCTCAGGAGTGGCGTTTTTTTTACCTTTTTCTAAGAAATGCCATCTTAATCTCAAAAAGTATGGTGAATTTTCGTCCAGTTATCCCACCTTATCGCTATGATTAAATAGGGCGTAAATGCGGTAACTATTTCAATTTGTTAGCAGTCGTTACCGAATAGGTTTCATATCAACCGGAAAATATGTTGATTAGAGTCTAAATTCTAGCTGGAATTTGCGTTTTGATAACCTTATAATTCGCGCCAATCGTTTACGCAACCGTTTACTTTTTACACTTTTTAGGGATTCGATTATGCTCGAGAAGCTGTTCAAGCTCAGTGAAAATGGCACCACAGTGCGCACTGAGATTATCGCAGGTATCACTACCTTCCTGACGATGGCTTATATTATTTTTGTTAACCCAGCAATTCTAGCTGATGCCGGCATGGATCGCGGCGCAGTATTCGTTGCAACCTGTCTAGCAGCTGCGATTGGCTGTTTTATCATGGGTTTTGTTGCTAACTACCCAATTGCTCAAGCGCCAGGTATGGGTCTAAACGCCTTCTTTACCTACGCGGTTGTTCTGGGTATGGGTTATACATGGCAAGTCGCACTGGCGGCGGTATTCTGCTCTGGTATTTTATTCATTCTACTGAGTGTGTTTAAGATCCGTGAGTGGATTATTAACTCCATTCCTATGTCGCTTCGTACCGGTATCTCAGCGGGTATCGGTCTGTTCCTAGCGCTGATTGCTCTGAAGAATGCGGGTATCGTAGTTGATAACCCAGCGACGCTTGTATCTCTAGGTCACATTACTTCTCTACCAGCTACACTGGCTGCTGTTGGTTTCTTCATTACTATCGCTCTTGTTCACCGTGGTGTTAAAGGCGCGGTTATGATTGCCATCCTTGCAGTAACAGGTCTAGGCCTTATTTTTGGTGATGTTCAGTGGGGCGGCATTATGTCTACGCCACCAAGCATTGCACCAACGTTCATGCAGCTTGATTTTTCTGCAGTGTTCGAAATCGGTATGATTTCTGTTGTGTTTGCTTTCCTATTTGTTGACTTGTTCGATACGGCAGGCACGTTAGTAGGCGTAGCCCAAAAAGCAGACCTTATCGGTAAAGATGGTAAAATCCCTCGTCTAAACAAAGCACTGCTGGCTGACTCAACAGCGACTTCAGTAGGTGCACTACTCGGTACATCAAACACCACCTCTTATGTAGAAAGTACAGCTGGCGTTGCAGCAGGTGGTCGTACTGGTCTGACTGCAGTTGTTGTTGGCATTTTGTTTGTACTTGCATTATTCTTCTCGCCTTTGGCGGGTATGATCCCAGCTTACGCAACCGCGGGTGCGCTATTCTATGTAGCAATCCTCATGATGTCTGGTCTAGTTGGTATCGATTGGAGAGACATCACTGAAGCGGCACCGGTTGTTGTAACTTGCTTGCTGATGCCATTTACATTCTCAATTGCAGAAGGCATCTCACTTGGCTTCATCGCTTACGCTGCTATTAAAGCATTGAGTGGTAAAGGTCGCGAAGTATCCATGAGTGTTTGGGTAATGTCTGCAATCTTTGTCATCAAGTACATTGTGGCTGCTTAAGTCTCGAATACGGTTTAATTAGGTTATTATTATGGCTAACAAATTCATCATCACTTGGGACAATATGCACGCATATTGCCGTCAACTCGCTGAGCGTCAAATGCCAGCTG
The DNA here is from genome assembly GCF_059412285.1 of Vibrio sp. CB1-5. NCBI lineage: Bacteria > Pseudomonadati > Pseudomonadota > Gammaproteobacteria > Vibrionales > Vibrionaceae > Vibrio > Vibrio sp. CB1-5. The sequence goes on from NZ_JBJHPB010000026.1 coordinate 58,549, forward strand.
AACAGTGGAAAGGCATTATCGGTGTAAGTCGTGGCGGTCTAGTACCAGCTGCGATTCTAGCTCGTGAGCTAGGTATTCGTTATGTAGACACAGTATGTATCTCTAGCTACGACCACGATCACCAACGTGATATGACGGTACTGAAAGCACCAGAGCACGACGGTGAAGGTTACCTAATCGTTGATGATCTAGTAGATAGCGGCGACACGGCTCGTAAAATCCGTGAAATGTACCCTAAAGCTAAACTAGTAACAGTGTGTGCTAAGCCTGCTGGCGTTGAGCTAGTTGACGAATACATTGTTGATATCGACCAAGATTGTTGGATCGAACAGCCATGGGATATGGCACTGTCTTACGTTGAGCCAATTAACCGTAAGCAAAAGTAAACAGTGATGTTTGAAAAACCGCGATAGTTGATATCGCGGTTTTTTTTCGTCTGCCCTTAGTTTGTCTTTTGAGTTTTACTCAGCCGGTTTGTTGGTTAACGGGCTTCTAGGAGCTTGGCGACGCTTTGGTTCATAGTTGGAGATAGCCACACCGACAAAGATGATCGCAGACCCTATCCACTGACTGATGGATATCTCTTCCTTAAGGTAGAACACCGATAGGAACACGGTAATCACAGGTACCAAATTAATAAATGATGACGCACTGGCGGCACCGATAACGGAAATGGCTTGGTTAAAAAATAGATACGCCACCACAGAGCCCCCCAATGCCATAAACAGAACGGCAATAATGGCGTCTAGCCCAACCGGCTTTAATACCATGGCACTATCCATCATCCACCACTCCAAAAGTGGCCAAGGCAGCAGTAATAGGCTTCCGTACAGGAAGATGTAGTACATAAAAAGATTGTTAGGCGTATCTTGTTTATTGCGCTCCACAAAAATGTTGTAAACCGCAAAGCAGAAAGTGCTAAGTAACAGCAGCAAATCGCCAACCGAATAGTCAATATTGAGCAGTTTCTCCAATTGCCCATCAAATACGATGTAAATAACCCCAACATAGGCTCCTAAAAAGCCAATCACTTTTGTGAAACTCTCTCGCTTGCCGCTGCAGACAGCGATAAACAGTGTTAGGCATGGAATCGTAGCTTCAATGACTCCCGCATTGAACGCACTCGACAGTTCAAGGCCTCGAAAGTAAAAGTAATAGCATGCCGTGATCCCAAAGAATGCGGTCAGCGCCACTTTAAAGTGACGCATTAAAGGCATGGAATAGTGTTGAACTTGTCGTCGATAGAGCAGTGCCAGCACCAAAGCGGCAATACCAAATCGCAAAATGGTGACCATGGAGACTGAAAAGGTCTCCATCGCTATTTTCCCAGCAATCGCCGAGCCTCCCCAAAAAAAAGCAGAGAGAAATAATTTGAAGTAGGTCGTCAGGTTCATCGCTTGGCTAAAGTCCATATGTGGTAATCTTATAAAAAGGCTATAAGCAAAAAGGCTCATACAACAGGATGGATAGAGACAAAATTCCCCAAGATCATGCCAACTCGCTGCCACACTCTGTTGTTTTAGTGGGATTCGAGTCACTGAGAACCTTTGAGTTTGGCTGCGCGGTGGAAATCTTTGGACTTGAGCGACCGGAGCTTGGCGTCGATTGGTACCAGTTTAAGGTTTGTGGCATAGAGTCACGTACAGTACAAGCCATTGGGGGCGTATCGGTGACGTTTGAACACGGCCCTGAGGTACTAGAGCAAGCCGACACCATTATTCTTCCCGGCTGGCGAGATGTGAATGAGCGGCCACCCAAGGTGTTGGTGAATGCACTAAAACGTGCGCATGAACGTGGTGCACGAATCTGCAGTATTTGCACCGGGGCATTTGTGCTTGCGGCAGCGGGATTGTTAAACGGGCGCGCGGCGACAACACATTGGCACCACTCACACCTACTTTCACTGCGCTATCCAAGCCTTCGGGTGTCATCATCTTCGTTATACATTGAAGATGGGAACATTGTGACCTCTGCGGGTTCGGCCGCCGGGTTGGATATGATGCTCTATATCGTGCGACAGGATTACGGTTATCGGATTGCTAACATGGTAGCACAGCGCCTTGTTATTCCTGCTTACCGAGATGGAGAGCAGTTGCAGATCGTTTCGCAGCAGGCGATGGCGACATCGCAGACTAGGATAGCGGAAGTTATGGATTGGGTTAGAGAGCACTTGTCTGAATCTCATACGGTGGATTCGCTTGCAAGCCAAATGGATATGACGTCGCGCACCTTTCAGCGAGCGTTTAAAAATGTCGTCGGACTGCCGGTGATTGAATGGCTAACGCGAGCGCGAGTGGATCGCGCCAAGGAGCTGCTTGCCACGACCTCGTCAACGGTGTCACACATTGCTTACCATTGCGGGTTTGCATCTGAGAGCACCTTTCGGCATCAGTTTCGAAAGCGAGTAAGCCAAACGCCAACTGAGTTTCGGCGTCAATCATCGAGAAATTTGCAGCAATTGAGAGACAAAAACACTGAATAATCGCGATTATTCGATTATATTGTTGCTGTTAACAGGTAATGCTAGGTGCGCGTATGTCCGAAGAAGTCAGCAAAAACATCTCTGAAACCTTGTTTGAAAAAAACAAGCAGGCCAAAGAAACCTCTCACCTTATCCGGTACATGCCAAGCAGTATCCGTGTGCTTGAGGAACGTCAATCAAAGCAGCCAACCTCTTGGTATCGCAATCTCTTGCGTCTGCAATGGGTTTGGCAGGGCATGGACCCGATTGAGCTAGAATCAGTTCTGGCGAAAATTGCCTCTTCGGATCACTCGAGAACGGTTGATGAGTGGCTTGATACTGTCATGGGGTATCACGGTGGTAACTGGAACTACGAGTGGACCAAGCATGGCATGATGCATCAAAAGCGTGCCAACGATTTGCAAGGTGACGCAGCAGCGGAAGAGCTGTTTAAAGCCTCACTGAGCTTTAGTATTGCGGGTTACCCGCATCTTAAAAATGACAACCTAGCGCTGCAAGCTCAGGTGCTGGCAAACAACGCCTACAACGAAGCCGCGAAACACACCAGCCACATCATTAAGCAAGTTGAGATCCCGTATCAGAATCGACGTATTGCCGCTAATCTTCACTTAGTAAGCACTGAGAAACCTCAGCCTGTTGTGATTGTTAGTGCTGGATTAGATTCTTTGCAGACTGATATGTGGCGCCTATTCAGGGACTATTTGGCTCCTTCGGGTATCGCCATGCTTACGGTCGATATGCCATCAATCGGCCACAGCTCTCATTGGCCGTTAACGGAAGACACCTCTTGTTTGCACCAAGCCGTATTGAGTGAGCTTCCGCATATTCCTTGGGTGGATCATTTTAGAGTCGGTTTGCTTGGTTTTCGTTTTGGTGGTAATGCCATGGCTCGCCTGTCGTTTCTTGAGCCAGAAAAAATTAAAGCATGTGTGACGTTAGGTGCGCCCATTCACCATTGCTTAGCGACTCCGCAGATTATTCAGTCAATGCCAAAAATGTACATTGATATGCTCGCGTCGCGTCTTGGGAAAGATGCAGTAGATATCAATAGCCTTGCCGGACAGCTGATGGCTTGGTCGCTGAAAATTCAAGGCTTCTTATCCTCTCGCCGAACCAAAGTTCCTATTTTGGCGATGAGTATGGAAGGGGATATAGTGTCACCGCTATCCGATAACCGCTTGTTAGCGATGTTTAGCCAATATGGTAAAGCTCGTGAGATCCCTGCGAAAGGTATCGCAAAGGGATATGCGCAATCCCTCGAAATGGCCATCAAGTGGTTGGAGGACGAACTTTTAAAGTGACATTTGTGCTAATTTAGTGAACTATGTGAAATGATTGTGTAATCAAGTGCATGATAAAAATATAAATTCAACACAATTTGTTATCGCTATTTATGTTTTATCCCTATTTCATATAGAAACGGAGTTTCCCTATGTCAGAAACGGCGAAAACCCCTACTCACTATCGCTTAATTGCTGCGTTTAAAGCTATTGGTCCGTATTTACGAGAAACCTTGAGTAAAGACGGTAGCTATCACTTTGACTGCCTTTCGGTGTGCGTGGATGATACCAAGTCTCCAGAAGATAGAGAGTTTTGGGGCTGGTGGCTCGATTTAGCCCTAGTAGATGGGCAGTTTGAGGCGACGTATCAAATTGGTTGCTACAACCAAATCGGCGAGTGGATTTTAGAATCGGCACCAAAATCGGCTATTAACGAGATAAATCGCACCCAAGAGGTGTTTCATCAAAAATTGAAAGCGACACTCAACGATAAATTCGAACTGGTTGTCTCTATTCATGATGACTCAGTAGAGTTTGTATAACCGCCTGTCATTAGGCTCCAGAGCCTGCCTTGAGCAGCTTTGGAGCCTTTTTTGTGCCTCTTTTCCCCGCGCTTCGTTTTTTTACTTGTACAAATGATGTTTGATTGCTAAAACATCACTCCTTATTCAATTTTTCACGTCAAACAAGTAGAGATGACTTTGGATATTACTCGTCAAACTGCCGACAAAAAAACGGTAGTGGTGAAGTTAGGTACTAGCGTCCTAACAGGTGGTTCCCTTGCGCTAAATAAAGCGCACATGGTTGAGCTGGTCAGACAATGTGCTGAGCTGAAAAAGCTTGGACACTCCGTTGTAATGGTATCTTCAGGTGCTATTGCCGCGGGTCGCGAGCACCTAGGCTACCCCGAACTTCCCAAAACGATGGCGAGTAAGCAGCTTTTAGCCGCCGTTGGTCAAAGCCAGCTTATTCAAGTATGGGAGTCTTTGTTTGCTATTTACGGGCTTAAAATCGGCCAAATGTTGCTAACGCGCGCCGATCTTGAAGACCGTGAGCGCTTTCTTAATGCGCGCGATACTATCAATGCTTTGGTTGAACACGACATTATCCCAGTCGTGAACGAAAACGATGCGGTAGCGACCAGTGAAATTAAGGTTGGAGACAACGACAACCTATCGGCATTAGTGGGTATTTTGTGTGGTGCTGATAAGCTGTTGCTGCTTACTGACCAACGCGGTTTGTTCACAGCCGATCCTCGTAAAGACCCAAATGCCGAGTTGATCCGTGAAGTCACAACGATTGACGAGACACTTCGCAGAATCGCAGGTGGTAGCGGCACGACATTAGGTACCGGTGGCATGGCAACCAAGCTTCAAGCGGCAGACATTGCACGCCGTGCAGGCATTGAAGTCATTATTGCTGCGGGTAGTGCAGAAAACGTGGTATTCGACTCTCTATCTGATGAGCCTCAAGGCACTCGTTTCTTACCTCTACCTGAGGCGCTTGAAAATCGTAAACGTTGGATACTCGCAGGCCCTGCGGCAACCGGTAACATTGTTATCGATTCAGGTGCAGTGAATGCGGTAATAGGTAAGGGCAGTAGCTTACTTGCTAAAGGGGTAATAAAAGTTTCAGGCCGCTTCGCTCGTGGTGAAGTGGTTCGTGTGACGACCAATGACGGAGCTTTAGTTGCAAAAGGAATTTGTGGCTACTCCGATGCTGATCTGTCCAAAATAGCAGGTAAGCACAGTAAAGAAATTGCTGATACGCTTGGCTATGATTATGGTGCGGAAGTGATTCATCGCGACGATATGGTCGTCATTCAAGATTAAGAATAAAGGGAACCGTTATGGACATGATTAAACTAGGCCAAAACGCGAAGCAAGCCAGCTTTGCTTTGGCGACCGCGTCAACGGCGCAAAAGAATCGCGCACTGCAAATCATCGCTGATGAGCTCGAAGCGAACGCCGACGTTATTTTGAAAGCGAACGCGAAAGACATCGATCTTGGCCGCGAAGCCGGTCTAACAGAAGCGCTACTTGACCGTCTATTGCTAAACGAGCAACGCCTGAAAGGCATTGCGGATGACGTTCGCAACGTTATCACGCTGTCTGATCCTGTTGGCAGTGAAATCGACAGCAAAGTGCTTGAAAACGGTATGAGCCTATCGCGCCGCCGTGTACCACTTGGTGTTGTTGGCGTGATTTATGAAGCGCGTCCAAACGTGACGATTGATATCGCAGCACTGTGCTTGAAAACTGGCAACGCCAGTATTCTTCGTGGTGGTAAAGAGACGTTCTTCTCTAACATGGAGCTGGTGAAAGTGATTCAGTCTGCGCTTGATAAAGCCGGTCTGCCAGCGGCATCCGTTCAGTATATAGAGAAGCCAGATCGTGAATTAGTATCTCAGCTGCTTAAGCTGGATGACTACGTAGATATGATCATCCCGCGTGGTGGTGCAGGTCTGCACAAGATGTGTAAAGAGAACAGTAACATCCCAGTTATCATTGGTGGTTTTGGCATCAGTCATATCTTTGTGGATGACAGCGCTGATCTTACTCGCTCTTTGGATGTGGTTGAGAACTCAAAGGTTCAACGTCCTTCAGCATGTAACTCATTAGATACTCTGCTTGTGCATGAGAAAGTTGCTGCTGAGTTCCTACCAATGATCGCCGAACGCTTGAAAGGTAAAGTATCACTGGTCGCAGAGCCAAAAGCAAAAGCGATGTTGGCTGGTTTTGATGATTTGCGTGATGCTGGTGAAGGTGACTTCGACACCGAATGGCTAAGTTTCACTTTAGGCGTGAAAGTCGTGGCTGATGTTGAAGAGGCGATTGACCACATGCGCGTTCATAACGCCAGCCACTCAGACGCTATCATGACCAACAGCCTAGTCAATTCAGAGAAATTCATTAACTCTGTTGGTTCAGCCGCTGTGTACGTGAATGCCTCTACACGCTTCACTGATGGTGCTCAATTTGGTCTTGGTGCCGAAGTTGCAGTATCCACTCAAAAACTGCACGCACGCGGCCCTATGGGTCTAGAAGAGCTAACCAGCTACAAGTGGGTGGGTAAAGCGGATTACTTACCGCGAGTTTAAGATAAACTATGTAAAAATAGAAAGAGCCAGCGCTCAAGGCGCTGGCTCTACTGTTCTCTGGATTTCGCCAAACCTTCTAGACAAATACGTACCTACGCACAAAATACACTTCGTATAACCTGCACTACTTCATCTAGCTTCTTTTCCTGTACTATCATGAAGATAACGCGTTCTTTAGGATAAAGGTACCACATGCAATCTAAGTTGGAAGAGCTTGATCTTAATCTACTCAAACTACTTCGTGTTGTCGTAGAAACTCGCAATACCTCAAAAGCAGCGGAAATCCTAGGCATATCTCAAACCAGTGTCAGCCGCGGTATGGCGAAACTGAGAGAAGCTTTTGGCGATCAATTGTTTATTCGTAAAGCTCACGGGGTAGAGCCGTCTGAGCTAGCGGAGAAGTTAGCTAAAGCCGCTGAAAATATGTTAAAGCCATTCAGCGAAGTGTTAGAAGCCTATCAGAAGTTTGACCCTAAAGGGTACGACGGAAGCGTATCGATTGCCGTGGAGCATAGTTTGCTCGAGATATTTGGTCCCGGGCTGTATCGAGCACTGAATCAGGCTTTACCAAGCGCAATGATAAGATTGGTGTACTGGAAAGAAGACTCCCTTCATCACATGTTAGACAGACAGTTGGATTATGTAATTCACTTTTCTTTACTGCCATTACCTCAAGACATCTACGTCCACCATTTATCGGAAATAGCTCTTAGTTTAGTCGCTCGCAAAGGACACCCAATTCTAAGTCAATCTACAGCATGGGAAGATATTCACCATCTTCCGTTGGTCAAATTGGTCTATGAGGCAAAGAAAAGCAAACGTGATCCTTTTGATGAAGTCTACGCCAGCAAGGGGTACGAGCCCAAACTAAGTTTGGTTACCCATAGCTTACCTATTGTGGTGGAGAAGTTACTGAACTCTGACGCGATTAAATTTAGTAGCAGCTATCTGCTTTCACATAGCGATCAGCTCGAATGTTACCCGTTGCCGATCGTACCAAGAGATTTAAGGCGGTTTAGTATATCGGGCAGTTATCTGCAATCTAAGCGCGGCCACCCAGTCAATCAATATCTACACCAAACTCTGCAAGACTTTTTTAATTCCATTGTACAACCTACACATCATTAGATTGCCGTTAGCGCGAGAGCTCAAAGAAAGGGTTCTCGCTCCTTCCTCGTTCGAATCCCACTTATTTCGAAAACCACTTCCACATTTAATGGCAGTTTGGTGTTCTGATACATCAATTTTGAATTTCTGATATACGTTCATTTGCTCCCATAACGACCTTACACTCACTGCTAACAAAACATCACCTCTCATCGATTGAGAAGCGCTTGATGTATACGAAATATAGGGAACATAAATTTCAGAACTCGCAAAGGATGGACATAAATTCAATATATCAGAAGCAGAAATACGACAATGAAAACTCCAATCCGAGCTATGCTTGCCATATCCGCGATACTAAGCGTTCCTGTATTATCCAACTCACTGCCACTAGAAATAGACCAACAGCAACACCAACTGATTCATCACTGGGAAACGTTACTTACTGAACTTCCGGAGACTTCACAGTATCAGAATTCAGATTTTACTATCAGAGCCCACCCAGAGAAGTCCAACACCGCATGGGAAGAGCTTCCAGACACCACCCACGTTTACAGTAATCCTTATCGTGTGTCTTTGTTCTCTCCGAAAAACGGTGAGGATGGCGCGAGGCTTTGGTCGCAAACCAAGTCAATTGCTGCCTATGGCGTGGGTGTGGCGGGTGCTTTGGCTCTCATGCCAGAGTCCATCACAAACTGGGAAAAAGGCGGGGGCGATCTGTTTAGTAAATGGGTTGATAACGTCAGCAGCGGTCCTACTTGGGATCGTGACGACTGGGCTATCAATTATATTGGTCACCCTTACTTCGGAGGAGTGTATTATCAAGCTGCTCGAAAATCTGGTTATCGACAGTGGGACTCGTTTGTATACTCTGCAATGATGTCAACGTTCTATTGGGAGTATGGCATTGAAGCCTTTGCAGAAGTTCCATCTATTCAAGATCTTTTTGTTACACCTATCCTAGGCTGGGTATACGGAGAGTGGGCTTACAACAAAGAGCAGGAAATCCGATTGACAGGCGGTAGCGTTTGGGGCTCAAAGTCGCTAGGCAGTATATCGCTGTTCTTACTTGACCCAGTTGATGGTCTTGGAAGTGGCGTTAATCATTTAGCAGGAAGAGAAATTGTAAAAGCGGGTACTGGATTCATCGGGGTACAAAACGTCAATACGCCGAATGGTGTGTCCGAGCGTCAATTTAAGTTTGAGGTTCAGTACTCACTCGATACGACTCCTGGCTCCTCGCGAACTAGAAAGAGTTATTATGCTACAAGTAGTGAAGATCCAGTGACTTATAGCATTGTCGGAGTTTCTGCGGGTGCTAGCTATGTTGAGCCATCGGACTATTGGGAGCTAGAGCCGGGTATGGGCGCCTCCTTTACTGTGGGCTTACACTTCAGCCCAACATTGTCTGGACATCTAACTTATACTCGAGCGTCGCTGAACGACCGAAACACTCGTCAATCTGTGACCTACGAAAGCTACAGTGCGAATGGCCTCTATTACTTTAATACGGATTCCAAACTACGCCCATTTGTGACGGCTGGCTTTGGTGAAAGCATGAAAAATGAGGACACTAAAACCAAACAGTTCAAGCTAAACGCTGGAGCAGGGTTGCATTACGCACTTCATGCAAACTGGGCTCTACAAGCCGAATGGAGGCATTCTGGTCGACCTTCTGCAAAAGCAAGTGAAAGCATAACGACAGGTCGATTGGTATATCGGTTTGGTAAAGGAGAACAGAGGTAGTGTTAATCTAACGAAACCGCACCAGTATATTGATGTTGTTCTGGTGAGGTTTCCGACAGATTCACTGCAGCCTTAGATGTTTGTTGATGGACATTTAGCTCAGTGAAGTCTCAGTTAAGATTGGGTGATTCCTCGAACCCACTTCTTGCCTCGTATCCTCAGAAGCGAGCTCATGCATTTTATGAGCTCTCCAAGCAAAAATAGTAAGAAAACCGATAACGGCCCAATATTGAGATAATAAACCGCGAGAGCGGATATCGGTATCGTGATTAGCCATTGCGCAATAATATCTTGGTAAAGGCAAAACCTGACGTCACCTCCGGCGCGCAAAATACCTGTAATTGCCATCATAGGAATAGAGCGAAGTACAATCCCCAAGCACAATACAAAAATGAAATTTTTTGATAGCTCGAACGATTCTTCGGTCAGCGCGGGAAACATTGAGAGCAGCATGTTTTGAGATAGATACACCATCAGAGCGACGATAGTAGCGCAACTTATATTGAGTACCATTGCGCTTTTGGCATAGATCCAACTGCTCTTGTACTTTTTAGCCCCAAGGTTGTTGCCGATTAAAACACCAGCAGCACTTGATAGCCCTATAACGACAGAGAGGGCAAAAGATTCTATTGGCGCCACTACAGATAGAGCAACGAGCCCTAATACACCAGTCTGTCCCATGATGGCATGACAGGCAAATAAACCCGCAGCCCAAACTAGAAAATTCAGTGTTGTAGGGGCAGATATCTTTATGAAATTAGCTAGTTTTTTGACTTCAAAGCAATTAACTATATCTTGATAGCTAAAAGCAACCGTATACTTTTTACTGTAGATGAACATATAAAGTAAAAGGAACTCTGCGATCCCGCTTAACAGAGTCGCAATAGCTGCTCCTTTAAAGCCGAGCTCAGGAAAACCTATACGACCAAAAATGAACACCCAATTGAGGAAAATATAAATTCCTAAGCCTACGGCACTAAAAAAGGTACTAACACCAGGTTTATGCATGGCTCTCAAGCTAAACAGCATAGTCGTTATGAATGCCACACTTAACATGCTTGGTGCGGCAATAGAGAGATACCACTTCCCCAGGTCAACGACAGAATTATCTTCAGTCACAAATGACATTATCTGAGTAGAGAATAATAGAAATATTGATGCGCAAATTAATCCTAAAATACTGGATATAACCCAGGTCAGAGCCGTGTTTTCTCTCACGCCTTTTTCATTCTTCGCTCCCCAATATTGCGCTGTTATCAACGCGCCTGCCGTTGTGGTGCCAACTATCATTATAGTGGTAACAAAAATGGCCCTTGCGGCTACACCAATGGCGGCTAACTCAATATCTCCCAGGTGGCCAAGCATGATGACATCGATCAGTCCTCGGCTTGAATAAAGTACATTCTGCAATGCAATAGGTAGAGCAATGAGTATCATCTTTTTTAAAAAGTGACTACGAAGTGGCAGAGCGTTCATTAAATTTAACAACACCAGAGGCGATCCTTGCTATATCTGAGCGACTACCCTAAACGTTAACATAACATAAAGGCGTTTGTTGGCTTTATGTTATACAAAAAAAGCTGAACCTGTAGAGGCTCAGCTTCTGGGTACTTCTACATTTCTAATTCAGCTCAATCAAGTATCGCCAGTATGGTGAGCCGTTAATCGATTTTCGATGAAAGACAGATCTAGCCCATCAAGTGTTGTATCGAATACCACACAGTCTAGCCAGAATACGTCCAATAGTAGGCGAAGATCATCGGCTAACTGTTCAAGATCTTGTTTGGCTAGGAGATGACCCTCATAACCCCAAGACTCTGAAATATCGATTATAATTCTTCGTCCAAGTTTCGTGCCTTTGCTGTAGTCAGCTTCATTTATTCCCGTTACAAGAATCACCTTGCACGATCCGTCACCAATGTCTAGAAGGCCATAAGGCCGATCATTGAGATGGATGGATTCTTGATAGTAGGGCTGCGATAGGGGATGCCTATTGCTCATTTTTTACCTCTTTATGTACTCAAATTTCCACTATTAGCCTACTTAGCGACTACAACAAATTGAACGAATATGAGTTATTCAATACTGCAAAAGCCAAGTTGCAAATATGAATAACTGCTAAACGTAGCGTGGTGATAGGAATTCTTTAAACTGCCAGCCAACAGACAGAAACGTCTAAATCTTATTCGACATTTTAAAGAAATTTTGGAGAGAACCGTGAATCGCCCAATGTTGTCAGACTTTTTTAATTCTAAACCTCTTTTTGTGACAGTTGGACTTTCTGCTTCGGTATTACTCACCGGATGCAAAAGTGAACAGGCCGTGGAACAAACGGCCCCTGTTATTCGTCCAGCTTTCACTGAAATTGTTACCGCTCAGGCTGTAGCTGACTTGTACTTTAATGGCGTGGTTCAGTCTTCTAACCGCGCAGAACTCTCATTTCGCACCTCAGGTCGCCTTGATGAACTTTTGGTTAACCAAGGAGATAGGGTTTCAAAGGGGCAAGTGATCGCAAAACTGGATTCCGTTGATGCAGAGATCAGTGTAACTGCAGCAAAAAATGAGTTGGCGAATACACGTACAGAATACAAACGTGCTTTGCAACTTTATAACGGTAAACAAGCGATATCAAAGAGCCGGTTAGAAGAAATTAAGCTTCGTTATCAGCTATCAGAAAGTAAGTGGGAAGATGCTCAGCGTCGTCTAGAAGACATGACATTGAGAGCGCCATTTGACGGCATGGTTAGTCGTAAACTGGTGGATAATTATACTCAGGTTCAAGGTAATGAAACGATTGTTTCCATCCATGATTTGGCTCAACTAGAGGTCGTTATTCAGGTTCCCGAGCGCATTATGGCGCAGTCAAACGGTGCCCGAAAAGTGCTAGGGAGCTCACCTTTGTTCCCAGGTAAAACCTTTGAACTATCGGTGAAGACATTTGAAACCGAACCTGATCCAGCCGCGCGAACGTATGGTGTCACGCTGAAGTTTGAAGATACGCAAGGTGCGACTCTGCTTCCGGGTATGACAGTGCGAGTATTCTCTGTTCCAACCGAAAAAGAAAACGGCATGCTTACCGTTCCTCTTTCTGCCATTTCGCCGGACAACTTGGGTAATCAATACGTTTGGGTAGTAGACAGTAATAATACGATTCATCGTCGCGTGATTGAAACGGGCTCCATAGCAGGTGATCGTGTGGAAGTCCTATCAAAACTTAGTGCAGGAGAGAAGGTTATAACAGCAGGCACCCTGGGATTGTCCGAAGGGCAAGAAGTCAGGCCAACGACAGATGAGGTGGTAGAGTAATGAACATCGCAAACTTCACCATAGCCAAACGTACGAGCGTTTGGGTATTGATCGCTCTTACTCTTATCGGTGGATACATTAGCTATTTAAAGCTTGGTCGATTTGAAGATCCAGAGTTTGTTATTCGCCAAGCCTTCATTGTAACGCCTTATCCAGGTGCTACGGCGCAAGAAGTTTCGGATGAGGTGACTGACCTTGTAGAGGGTGCTCTGCAGTCTCTTCAAGAAGTGAAGGAAATCACTTCAGTGTCGAAACAAGGTATGTCAGAAGTTACGGTTGAGATCAAACGTGCGTTCTCCAACAACGAAGCGGAGTTGCAGCAGGTATGGGATAAAGTCAGACGCAAAATCGGTGATGCTGAGCGTTCTCTGCCTCCTGGTAGCGGAGCGCCAATCGTCAATGATGATTTTGCCGATGTGTACGCTCAGTTCTATGCCGTTACTGGACGAGGTCACAGCGATAAGCAGTTACAGGACTATATAGATACATTACGCCGAGAGTTGGCTTTGGTACCAGGTGTATCGAAAACGGCAACGTTGGCAGAGAAAAACGAAGTCATTTTTGTTGAGATTGCTAGCGACCGCCTTGAGCAGTTTGGTGTATCTGCCAACCAAATTTATAACGTATTAGAACGTCAGAACATGGTTTCTACCGCAGGCACTATCAGCACTAATACGATGCGTGTCGCTATCACGCCTGTATCTAGCATCAGCTCATTCGAGCAACTGAAAAACCTCCAAATTGCCGTTGGTGACAACAACACGCTCATGAAGTTGTCGGACATCGCCAGCGTGACTCGTGGCTACGAAGAGCCAGCATCAGTGCTCATGCGCTATAACGGCAAACGTGCTGTTGGTCTCGGTATTTCTAATGTTGCTGGTGGTAACGTCGTTGAAATGGGCGATGCGGTAAAGGCGCGTATTGCGGAACTAGAAAGCCAGCGTCCTCTCGGAATCGAGCTGCATGAAATCTCGATTCAGTCTGATTCAGTGCGTGACTCTGTTTCTGAATTTATTAATAACCTGATTGCCGCCGTTGTCATTGTATTTGTTGTTCTATTGCTCTTTATGGGGGTTAGAACCGGTCTAGTCATTGGTTTTGTTCTGGTGCTGACCGTTGCGGGCACGCTGATCATCATGTTGATTGATGATATTGCGATGCAGCGTATTTCACTCGGTGCCTTGATCATTGCTCTTGGTATGCTGGTTGATAACGCAATTGTAGTTACGGATGGTGTCCTTTCGCGTCTACAAAAAGATCCTAGCGCTGATCGCAATAAAGTGGTTGCTGATATTGTGAACGAAACCAAGTGGCCACTACTTGGTGGTACGATCGTTGGTATCTGTGCATTTAGCGCTATTGGTCTTTCACCATCGAATATGGGGGAGTATGCAGGGTCGCTGTTCTGGGTAATCCTGTACTCGATGATGCTAAGCTGGGTTCTTGCGGTAACCGTTACGCCTATGCTTTGCCATGATTATTTAAAAGTTAATGCGAATAAAGTATCCAAGCCGAGTAAGATCAGTGCTGCCTATCAGCGTGTGCTACAAGCGGTATTAAACAATCAGAAAAAGAGCTTAATCGTTGTTGTTGGTCTATTTGCTGTTGGTGTGGTTACGTTCAGTTACGTGCCTCCGGGCTTTATGCCAGAATCACAAAGAGAGCAGTTTGCTATTGATATTCGTCTGCCGCAAGGAACGGACATCGAGCGAACGCATGAGATTGTTGCCCAGATAGAAAAAGACGTATGGGAAAAATCTAATGTCACTGGCACGACAAGCTTCATCGGTTCGGGTGGTCTTCGCTTTATGCTGACGTATTCTCCGGAGCCACAAAACTCAAGCTATGCACAAATGTTGGTTGATGTGGATGACTATAAAGTCATTGAGGCGTTAGTCGCTGAACTACAAATTGAACTGAATGAACGTTATACCGACGCCTCAATTAATGCGTGGAAGTTTATGCTTGGCCCTGGCGGTGGTAAAAAAATCGAGGTTGCTTTTAAAGGTCCTGACAGTGACGTATTGAGACAATTGGCTGAACAAGCAAAAGCGATTATGGAGCAGTCACCGGCATTAGTAGCGATTCAGGATGATTGGCGTCAACAAGTGCCGGTCATTAGGCCAGTCTATTCAGCAGAAAAAGTGCAGAGTTTTGGTTTGACAACTGTAGAGCTAAACCAAGCGATTCAACAAACTTTGTCAGGTCGCAATGTTGGTGTCTACCGTGAAGGCAATGATCTGATCCCGATTGTGGTTCGTTCTCCAGAATCAGAGCGTCACCATGATCGTGTGATTGAAAATACTAAAGTCTTTAGTGGCGCGATTGGACAGTTTGTTCAGGTAGAACAATTGGTTGAAAGCTCAAGCGTTGAATGGCAAGACGCAATGCTGCGCCGTATTGACCGAGTGCCAACTATCATGGCACAGGCAGACCCTGCGACTGGCATTCTAACGTCAGAAGCGATGGAAATGGTTCGTGCAGATATTGAAAACATGCCATTACCTGTAGGGTATGAACTGGAATGGTTCGGTGAGTACAAAGATGCCAAAGAAGCAGACGAAGGACTCAAAATATCCGCACCTTACGGTTTTACAGCCATGGTTTTAGCCGTAGTGTTTATGTTTAACGGTATTCGTCAGGCTCTGGTTATTTGGTGTACGGTACCTTTAGCCGTGTGTGGTGTGGCAATTGGACTGGTTACCTTCCAGACACCTTTCGAGTTTATGGCAACACTGGGTTTCTTGAGCTTGATAGGTATGATGGTGAAAAATGCCATAGTTCTGGTCGATCAAGCTGACAAGGAGATTGCCTCTGGCACACAACCTTATGAGGCCATTATATCGGCAGCGATGAGTCGTGCTCGACCGGTTATCCTAGGCGCTGCCACGACGATATTGGGTGTTGCTCCTCTACTTGTAGACCCGTTTTTCAAGAGTATGGCCGTCACGATTATGTTCGGCTTGTTGTTCGCCACGGCGTTGACATTGCTGGTGATTCCTTTGAATTATGCGCTGTTCTTTAGAATCAAGCAGCCAAGTAAGCCAAAAACGAGCTAAGTTACAAAAAAAGCCTGAGTCAAGTACTCAGGCTTTTTTGATTCTGCAATATTACCTTCTTATGTTTTAAACCAAAGCTCTTGTGATGACGTTTTTGATTGCTTTTCTAACGACCATAATAAGTTAATTGTAAGTGATACTTACAAACCCTATTAATCTTGGTCGGTGAATATATCGGGAGTTATCCATTGTTTCTCTTAGTGCAGATATGAATAGCTCTTATTCATTCCTCTAGAAAATAAAATCCGTATACTTATTCTCATTGAAGGGAATCAGACAAAACATAAATTCAATATTTACTTAAAAGAGATACACAAATGAAAAAGTCTAAATTAACTATTATTGCCGCTTCTATCGTAATGTCTGCTTCTGCAATTGCATCAGAGCGTGTGAATTTTGCTAACCCTTATGAGCTTTATACTGGTGCTTCTGTTGGTTATGGTTCTGATGGTGCGTATCTAGCGGCTCAATTTGATACTCAAATGTCACGAAACTGGTCTGTACTGGGTAAGTACACGACAGAAGATAGCTTCGATAATCACAACATTTCTCTTAGCGCAATCAGCAAGACAGGTCTAGGCTGGACACTGGCTTATGACCATGACAAGAACTACAAGAATGAGAATTTGACAGCGAAATCTACTGAATTATCAGTACACTACATGTTTGGTAATAACATTGGTTTCTCATTCTTGCCTGAGCTTTCTGTAGGCTCAATGACCCACAATGAAATGTCAAACCGTGCGTATTACAGTGATTTAACGTTGAACGCAATCTACAACACATCTTCAGGTCTATGGGCTAGCGTAGCACCAACATATAGCTACAGCTACAACGACCTAAAGACCTATCAGGGGAACGAAAGCCTACGAGGTTGGGATGTCAAAGCGAGCTTAGGCTACACCTTTATGAATAATCACAGCTTGGCTTATGAATATAAGCGTGAACATGGTGATAACCTATCGCTAGTTAAATACTCATTTGGATTCTAATGTTAATGAGGCCTGATTTATTCAGGCCTCATTGTTTCTATTGGCAATCAGCCAAGTTTTTTATTTATGAAAACTAACAATATTAAAAATATGTCCATGTTGCTTTCATGTTCTCACTCTATTTAATGTTCTTTTACATGATGGCAGCTAAGTTCTCTTAGTTACTTATTTAAAATACAGAAACACACCAAGGTAAATAAAATGAATATTATTGAAGTGGATGGTTTCCTTGCTTTCACTCTCGCCATTGTTCTTCTTTTTGTCGGTAAGTTAATGACAAAAAAGTACGAAATATTAAGGAAGTATAGCATACCTGAGCCAGTTATCGGTGGCTTCGCATGTGCCATTGTTGTCGCTGTTATTTATGCCTTTTTTGATACCACAATTAGTTTTGATTTAGGCATGCGTGATGCGTTGTTGCTTTATTTCTTTGCTGGTATTGGTCTAAGTGCAAATTTCTCAACGTTGCTTAAAGGTGGTAAGCCACTATTAATTCTTACTGCATTAAGCGTTGTCTATATCACCATCCAGAATGGTATTGGAGTCAGCGTTGCTACCATGCTAGGCCTAGAGCCAGTATTGGGTCTGATGGCGGGCTCTATTTCACTTATCGGTGGTGTGGGCACTACGATGGCTTGGGCACCGACCTTTAATGAGATGGGTCTAGATAGCGCCGCAGAAGTTGGACTGGCAAGTAATACTCTCGGGTTGATTTTCGCCTGTTTAATTGGTGGTCCGATTGCCAACTATCTTATCAAAAAACATCATCTTAAATCGCAAGGTGATACGCAACTGGATATCGGTATTTGCCACAACCAAACCGTCAAGCTCGATCATTATGGTTACCTCTACGCATGGTTGATGCTGAACCTCAGCTTGATACTGGGTTACTTTATTGACGCAGGGCTTAGTAAGCTGGGATTGCAACTGCCAATGTTTGTAGCTTGTCTGGTTGCAGGTATTTTAATTGGTAACTTTAAACTTCTGGTTCTTAGAAAGAAAGTCAGTGAGAACGCTCAGTTAGGCCAAACTCTTATTTCTGACATCTGTCTAGGAATGTTTTTGACCATGGCACTGATGGGGCTTCAGCTTTGGCAACTACAGAGCACCATATTGTTCATTGGCTCGGTTATGTTGTTTCAAGTTGCAGCGTCGATTCTCTTCACTCTTTTTGTTGTCTTCCGATTTATGGGGAAAGATTACGAGTCCGCGGTTATCAGTTCTGGTTTTGGCGGGATCACATTAGGTTCAACAGCCACAGCCATCGTTAATATGACGTCGGTAACACAACAATATGGAGCGGCTCATAAGGCCTTTATTATCGTCCCTTTGGTGTGTGGCTTCTTTATCGATATTGCTAACGCTCTAATTATAAATACATTTTTGCAAGTGTTGTAACATTCTCCATCAGGACGTTCTTGTATTACATAAAAATATCAGAAAGGTAACAATATGAAACCGTTCATCGTTTTTATGACGGCATTAACGCTGTCATCAACCAGCTTTGCTCAGGATTCAATCTTCCCTATTTTGGGCGAGCAAGCGGCGCAGCGTGGCTACACGCTACCAAAGCCTTATGGCTTGTCGCTTTCTTATATGGACATAAGCAACCCTGTCATTATCGATAACATCAATCTGGCAGGTGGGATTGGCGATATCATTGATATTGACGCGAAACAAGCGCAGTTTGAAGGCTCTAATGTCACTCTACGTGGTGATGTTTGGTTGCTGCCTTTTATGAATGTGTATGGAATTTTGGGGTATACACAAGCGCAAAGTACCGCAGAAATTGACTCTATCTCCATAATCGGTATTCCTATTCCTGCAGAAGATGCCAAGTTCACTCTGGATATGAGTGGTATTACTTATGGCGTTGGAACTACGGTCGTTGGTGGTATCAATAATTGGTTTGCACTACTGGATTTGAATTACACCTACACCGACATTGATGCTATTGATGGCAGTATTAAGACGTTTGTTGCTGCGCCAAGAGTAGGATATCGCTGGCAATATACAGGAGGACGAGAACTCAGAGTGTTTGTCGGTGCCATGTATCAAGATGTTCAGCAACATCTCTCTGGAGATATTAAAGCACTCGGGTTGGACTTGGGTGACATGAACTTTTTAATCGACGATACACGATTTGAGGTCAGCCAGCGAAGCAAACAAAAATGGAATGCACTGGCAGGCTTTCAATATTCACTCAACCGTGATTGGGATGTATTAGCAGAAGCAGGGTTTGGCCAACGTAAATCCGCCTTTGTATCTTTGGGGAGACGTTTTTGATGAAACTCAGACTACTTCTTATTGCTGGGTGCTGCACATTGTTGACGGCCTGTGCGCCTAGTATGCAAAGAAATGCGCTCACACCTGAGATGGCAATTATTGGCGAGGCGACCTTTGCTCCCAGTATTCGTATTTGGGGGGACTTAACACATAGTTATGATATTGGGCCTCAGGAGGCGCATTCGCTCCATACACAGCTAGACAAAAGCCTCTTGAATGAGATGGGGGACCAAATAAAGTCCATAGATCATTTGAGCATTTCTGGTGGTGGTGCAGAAGGCGCTTATGGTGCTGGTTTACTAAACGGGCTCTCTGACAGTGGACAGCGACCGGAATATCGATTGGTGACAGGGATAAGTACTGGAGCGATTATCGGTTTGTATGCATTTTTGGGACAAGATTTTGATGAGGCATTGCGTGACCTATACACCCAAACATCAGATGAAGACATTTACAACAAGAGAGGCTTATGGGCTCTCACTCATAGCCCTTCTCTTATTGATACAACGCCGTTTGAACAGATGGTAAGAGCGTTTATAGATCAAGATGTGTTAGAAAAGGTCAGAGAACAACATCTGCGAGGGCGATTGTTTTTAGTAAAAACTACCCACCTAGATGCTCAGCGATCGGTTATTTGGAACATGGGGGAAATTGCTATGCATCAAAGCGATAAAGCCATCGAATTGTTTCAGGATGTCATTATCGCTTCGGCATCCATACCCGGTGTATTTAATCCAGTGTTGATCTCGATAAATATTGACGGCGTTAACTATGACGAGATGCACGTTGATGGCGGTGTGGTGTCCCAGGTGTTTTTTCTGCCCGATTACTTTGATACCTCCGAAGCCGTCGACAATACCCGAGGGCTGATTGAGCAACTTGAAATTAAAGAAGAGACTCATATCAGCAGTCGAGTATGGGTGATCAGTAACTCACGTTTAGGTGCGAAGTGGAGTGAAACGACGCCGTCCTTCACGGGCATCATGGGACGTTCCATACAAACTATGATCAAATACCAACGCCGCAACAATATTGCGCAAATCTATCGTCAGGCTCAGGAAACGGAGAGCGAGTTTCGCCATAGTTGTGAGCTTACGGCAACATAGCTCAACTTAATCATTTAACTCTGATTTACTGA
>NZ_JBJHPB010000027.1:0-70131 GCF_059412285.1 Vibrio sp. CB1-5
TTCAGGTTTCTTTCAACCTGACGGGTTTGCCAGCTTCGCTGGGCAAACAAAAAAAACGTGCGAGTAATCGCACGTTTTATATTGATACCTAAAACCTATCAATGATGAGCTTCCGCTTCTTCTTTCGATCCAACGTAGTCGAACACGAGATCATCATCTTTAAGCGATACGCGTACCGTACCACCGTCAACCAGACTACCGAACAGAAGTTCGTTCGCCAGTGGCTTCTTAAGTTTATCTTGGATAACGCGGCCCATTGGACGTGCGCCCATGGTCTTATCGTAACCCTTGACTGCAAGCCAATCACGCGCTTCATCAGAAACCTCAAGCGATACACCACGCGTATCAAGCTGAGCTTGTAGCTCGACAATGAACTTATCAACCACTTGGTGGATAACAACATCGTCTAGGCTGTTGAACCAGATAATTCCGTCAAGACGATTGCGGAACTCTGGCGTGAACACGCGCTTAATAGCACCCATCGCATCCGGCTTGTGATCTTGTTGGATCAGGCCGATCGATTTCTTCTCAGTTTCTGTCACACCTGCGTTACTAGTCATGACTAGGATAACATTGCGGAAATCGGCTTTGCGGCCGTTGTTATCCGTCAATGTGCCGTTATCCATAACCTGTAGGAGCAAGTTAAAGATATCCGGGTGTGCTTTCTCAATTTCATCAAGAAGTACCACTGAATGAGGGTGCTTAATGACCGCATCAGTAAGCAAGCCGCCTTGGTCGTAACCAACGTAACCTGGAGGCGCACCAATTAGGCGGCTGACAGAGTGACGCTCACCGTATTCAGACATATCAAAACGAAGTAACTCGATACCAAGCAGTTTCGATAGCTGTACCGTGACTTCCGTCTTACCGACACCGGTAGGACCTGCAAACAAGAAAGAACCTACTGGCCTGTCATCATTACCGAGACCTGCACGAGTCATTTTGATAGCTTCAGACAACACATCGATGGCTTGGTCTTGACCAAACACCAGCATCTTCATCTTCTCATCAAGGTTCTGAAGAATATCTTTATCAGACGAAGAGACAGATTTCTCTGGAATACGAGCCATCTTAGCCACCATAGCTTCGATATCGGCAACACCTACCGTTTTCTTACGGCGGCTTGCTGGCACCAATCGGCTGCGTGCACCCGCTTCATCAATGACGTCAATCGCTTTATCTGGCAAGTGACGCTCATTGATGTATTTAGCCGATAACTCAACCGCTGCGCGAAGTGCTTTGTTGGTATAACGGACTTCGTGGTGTTCTTCGTATTTCGGTTTCAGACCCATAAGGATCTTCGTTGTGTCATCAAGTGATGGCTCAACCACGTCAATTTTCTGGAATCGACGAGACAGCGCACGCTCTTTATCAAAGATGTTGCTGTACTCTTGGTAGGTTGTTGAACCAATACAGCGAAGCTTACCGCTGCTTAGTAACGGCTTGATAAGGTTAGCGGCATCGACTTGCCCACCCGAAGCGGCACCCGCACCGATGATGGTATGAATTTCATCGATAAATAAAATTGCATCGTCTTCTTTTTCAAGCTGCTTGAGAATCGCTTTAAAACGTTTTTCAAAATCACCACGATACTTGGTACCCGCTAGCAGTGAACCGATATCGAGCGAGTAGATAACGCTATTACTGATAACTTCAGGTACTTGGCCTTCAACAATTCTCCAAGCCAAACCTTCAGCAATGGCTGTCTTACCAACGCCAGCTTCACCGACGAGCAGTGGGTTGTTTTTACGACGACGACAAAGCACTTGAATAGTTCGCTCAAGCTCTTTATCGCGACCAATAAGAGGGTCGATGTTACCGGCTTTCGCGACTTGGTTAAGGTTAGTCGCAAAGCTTTCTAAACGGTCTTCACCATTCGCTTCTTCTATGCTCTCACTGCTCCCACCTAGTGAACCACTTGACGGTTCATCACCTGAAGGCCCGGCATTTTTGGTAATACCGTGAGAGATAAAGTTAACAATATCTAGGCGGCTTATGTCGTTCTTTTTGAGGAGGTAAGCGGCGTGAGATTCTTGTTCGCTGAAAATAGCAACAAGGACATTGGCGCCAGTGACTTCACTGCGGCCAGAAGACTGAACATGGAAAACAGCACGCTGAAGCACACGTTGGAAGCTCAATGTCGGTTGAGTCTCTCGAGTGTCGTCAGATTCAGGGATAAGCGGCGTCGTTTGATCGATGAAGATATCAAGCTCATTGCGCAGCGTTTCTAGGTTAGCGTTACAAGCAGTAAGGGCCTCTTTAGCCGAGTCATTTTCCAACAAAGCTAAAAGGAGATGCTCTACGGTCATGAATTCATGTCTTTTGTCACGGGCACGAGCGAATGCACCGTTCAGACTCGATTCTAGTTCTTTGTTCAGCATAAGTACCTCCTAAAGAATGGCAAACGCCATTCAAGCGAAAATTAGGCTTTTTCCATGGTACACAATAGCGGGTGTTCATGTTCCCTTGAATACATGGTCACTTGAGCAACTTTCGTTTCAGCAACTTCGGCGGTGAATGTGCCACAAACAGCTTTGCCTTCGTAGTGCACAGCCAACATCACCTGCGTTGCCTTATCTTCGTTGAGTGAAAAAAAGCGTTCCAAGATTTCTACAACAAAGTCCATCGGAGTGTAATCATCGTTATTGAGAATAACGTTGTACAACGCCGGTGGCTCAACCTTAGTTTTTTCTTTCTCCAGTAAGTCTGAGTCTGGAGTCACCCATTCAAAATTTTTACTCATGGCCAAATGTTTGAGAGTTTTCTTTTAAAGTCAGAACAGTGTGTCAGTCAAAAGAGAGTTAGCCAAGGCTAACTTGCTCTCGAGAACTGTCACTCGAAAAACATCTCTTATAAAGAGACTAATGCACCAATTGTATCGCTGCAAACAAAACAATGCTATTCGAGTGTGTCACATATGAGCCAAGTTGAAAAAACTTATTCCTCCTTTTGTCTAGCATACATTAAGGGCATGTAAACAAAAGCTTTCCATTGCACATTTGTTAAAACCAAGGCGCATATGTATAGAATATGTAGTTATTTATACCTATTTCCTATTGACTACGCTCAATGTTTGACTAGAGTGGTTAACTAGTGACTAAAATTTAACAAGTTATGAATCACTATGCCTCCACGGGTGAGAAAATTCCTACATCTAAACCTCTTTGTTTGGGCCTCCCGCTCTCTCTTAAGAGTGGTTAGATTGGCAGGCCCTATTGAAGGTACGTAGATTCATAACAAATAGTCTCAATGAAGTAAGTAGATTTACCAACGGTCAGTATCTTCTACCGCAACTTCAGTTACAAAATGCATGAGGGATGTATAGCATGGCGATAGGTACAGTAAAATGGTTTAACAATGCCAAAGGATTTGGCTTTATTTGTCCAGAAGGTGAAGACGGCGATATTTTTGCTCACTACTCGACAATCAAAATGGACGGCTACCGCACTTTAAAGGCTGGCCAGCAAGTAAACTACGAAGTAGAAGAAGGCCCTAAGGGCTATCACGCCAGCGTAGTAACACCGGTAGAAGGTGGTCTAGCGAAGTAGTAGTCATTTACAAATCAATACGAATTACCTGAAAATACTGACCGTAAGACATAAAAAACCACCGTTAGGTGGTTTTTTTATGTCTTAAAAACCACAGTAAAACCCTTAAAATCAGACACTTAAAGGAAAATAGAAACAACCAAAAAAAATAGCGACCACATAATGACCACGCCACCTAAACTAAATCACAAAAGTGATAAGCGTACCCGCCGCCCTATTGGCGTCGAATTCGAAGCGCTAAAGCAAGGATTGATTTAACCTCAAAACACCAGAGTTAATAGTCAAGCTCGCATCCCATTTGTTGGTATCCTTGAGTTTAGTATTTTGACTTGCATGAGGATTGGTGAGGTTTGCTCTCTACGCTGGGAAGATATCAACGAAGAACATAAAACTGTGGTGGTGCGTGACCGTAAAGACCTCACGCAAGAAACAGGGGAACCACATGATTGTCCCATTGTTGGCAAAGTCGTTTGAAATTGCTATGCGCCAGCCAAAAGAGAGCGAGTTGATTTTTCCTTTGAACTCTCGAAGTGTCACCGCTGGTTTCCAGCGAGTTAGGAATAAGCTAGGGATTGAGGATTTGCGTTATCATGATTTACGTCGTGAGGGGGCTAGTCGTTAGTTTGAGAAAGGTTACTCCATTGAGGAAGCAGCCCAAGTTACGGGGCATAGAAACTTGAACATTCTTTAGCAAGTTTACACTCAACTATTTCCCAAAAGTTTACATAGATAGGATAGCTAAAAACGTTGTTATAACGAATGGAATCAACCAACGCCACTCCTTTCGCACACAAGCAATTACCTTGTGTGCGAATTTTGATGTCCAGTGTTTGCGATACCTCTCACCCGGATAGACTCCTTCCAAGTAATATTTATCGCCCACCCACCATTTTTTGAACATTTCTTTCATTAGTAACTACTTATCAAACACTAGACAGCCAGAAATAAAGCTTTCATATTGTTCAGTAAATCCACGTAGAGAAAACACGCTTCGTTTACCCTCTTTTATGTCTAACCTAAACTTGATAGTTTCGCCAGTCAAAAGCTGCTCTACCATATAATCTAGTCCCCCCCCCAAATAAACTACTGCACCCGTATTGACATGCTTCAAACGACTTCTTATGGCTTGGTTCTGATCTACCCTGTACATGGCATAAATGTAATCATCTTGACTGCGAGAACCGCCATAAATTAAGGCGAGCATGGGATATCTATCAGGGCTGCAAGTAAACAACATTGCAGATTTTTCATCCTCACTATACCCTAACAAGGTTGAACTAACTTCATCCGTAAATTCATCGACACTATGCGTTAGTTCCCAAGTGACACCTTGAGCCCAAGTTCCTAATGAAATGAACAAAGCTATAGAAACTAAGACGACAACCCGTGTAGTTTGCATGATAGAACCACCAATCTCTGAACGTTAGTTATATACTACTATATACATTAGACTTAAAAAAAGAGGCACCCAATGGAAAATGGAACCCTACTTATCCTATTTCTTTGTTTAATGGCCTGCTTAGGTCTGTTCATTCATTTATTAGCGACTACTGGCAGCAATAAAAATTGCTATAACTGTGGTGTTGATTTGGGGCTATTCAAAGGAAATTATGTAGTAAAAATGAAAAATGGCACTTTCAAAAACGTCTGTAATAAGTGCGATAAAAAGCTATATAAAATGCAAACAAGAAGAAAGGGTAAGCATTGGTAACTACTGTACAGGTTACTAAAGTACTTGCCCGTCAACTTTCAAGGGTCTTATTATATGCTTTTTTAAGAGTGGTATATCTCCAACCCACTGAAAACGCTATTAAAGTCCCTTACTTTCTAATCTAGTTAAGCGTTCATCCATCTTCTCCATCATCAGCCTCAACCATTTTACATCTGTTTTGAGCGCTACTCCTACTCCAACGCCACTAGATAGCGCACTTACACCTGCCACAATAATCGTCTGATACTCAGCCATTGAACTCATCCCGTACCGCCTCCCACAAACCGACAAAAATTGGCGCAGCTACACCAACCAAGCCACCCACTTGCACACCTTCAGGCGTCACACTCGCTGTCAATAGTTCTGGGTGCCCCGTTGCCAATGCTATCCCCGCACCAATGAGCGCTAGCCCCTTCTTAGTTGATGCCTGTTTCAAATCTATTTTCATAGCTGTTACTCCTAGCCGTTGATGCGCTTCCAGATATAAGCGCTGATTAAAGCGGTCAGGATGCCAACCGCTAGACGTTGCATTACTTCTTTTTGGGTCATGCCAGTGCTACCCCTTGCGCTGCATCTTCTAATGAGTAGTAGCGCCCGACTTCCATAATCGACATGGAGTGCACTAAGCGAGTCATAAACTCATCATCAAAAAGATTAAGCGGGGTACTGGCGCCCACATTGAGGCGACCCGCCACGAACTGCACGTAGTTGTCCGTGTCGTTGTTGTCACTCTTTGGCGCAAAGCGGCTGATAATTCCTTGAAGGGTGTTCAGGCCATAAAGGTTTTGGTAGTTGCGAATGAGCTTGGTCGCCGCACGAAAGCCGTATTTCGAGTGTGAGAAGGTTTCAAACGCTTTATCTTTGGAGGGCGTTACTTTGCCTGTCCAAGCGTTGTTACTAATGCGAATGTTGAGCGGGTTGTTGTTGCGGATTCCGCGATTGAGTTGTGATTTCACGATGTTTACCCCTTTGGGTGCGCCAAGCATCAGCGCACCGATTATCAGAACAATTATGATTAGGCGCATAGTGATTACTCAGGCTCTGGCATCACATACGCCAGCTTGTGAGCACCGACGAACCTTACACAAAGACCATCTTTATTCGGTGCCACATTGGCGGCAGAAAACGCCGCCAATGCATCGTCATTGTCACCATGCATTCGAACGCCCATCACTAAATTCGCTGTATCTTCGTAAGTGTCAAAGTAGTGATTGACTGTTTGGCAGTCGGTAGGATGAAGCGTCACCGTTATTTCACCTCGTACACCCAGAAATGACTGACCACCCGACCCACGCCCCAAGCGGCTCAAGTGGTACATTTCCCCATCCAACAGAGAAATCTCTGAAAGTCCTTCACTTGGCGAATCTTCAATAAACACGTCGTAAGCCATTCGGATCATCGACTCGTATTCGTCAATTTGCGCTTGAGTCAATGCCGTACCCCATTCGATGCGCCAAACACCCTCAACACTAAAAACAAGTTGGAGCACTTCATCTGACTCGGCCGCAAACTCAGGCGCAAAATCCTTAACCAACTGGTTAATGCCCACACAATCTTTATAACGACTTGATGAGTCTAGAGCCAAGCACGTTGAACCAAAAATATCACTCATACGACTAAGTGACTCAAGGCGAAACATTCTGTAAGGCTCATCATCTGAGTTCACCCAATCAACACCGTGCGCAAATTTACAATCACCTTGGATAAGTTGGGCACCACCCGAGTTTTCACCCGAGTTTTCAAGGTTCGCTAGAAGATCATACAAGAATTCAATCTTGTTGCGGCTGCTGCCAGTTGGTAAAGCTGGAAAGGTGGACATAATTAGTACTCCAATACCTGCGCTTTATCGGGCGCGGTTCCTGTTAATGTGAATGTGGCGGCAGTTTCAACCGTGAGCTTTTCGCCTGCCGTAAGCTCAAAGCCGTTAAGACTGATTAGCCCTGCATTGGCACTACTGGCTTTGATGATGACGCCTTTACGAGCAGGGTTAGCGGGTACCTCTAAAGGCATTTCTCCGCTTAGTGTTGAAAGTGCGCTACCAGAGAGCACTTTGATTGTTTGTCCCGCTGCCAGTTCAACGCTTGGCATGGTGCCAACATTCACCGACTGACCGCTTTTGAGTTGAACGTCAGGCAGGGTTTTAACTTCGACTTGCTGACCATCTTCAATCTGCACCTTTGGCAGAGAGGACACGCCCACGCTTTGCCCCGCTTCAATTTCGACTTTGGGTAACTCGGTTACCCCTACTGTTTGACCAGGCATGAAGCTGACTGACGGCATGGTTTGAATATCGAGCTTTTGCCCTTCCACTGGCGGGGTGAAGTCACCCACACCATGCTCAAGAGACAGCGCCCCTTCACCAGAGAGAAGGATTCGACCTAATGGCTTGCCATAGCGAAACACCGAGCGATTGGGTAGCGAGAAGCTTTCCCCTGTCGCGTCAATTTGCACCGATAACTTGCCCGAAATCGACTCAACAAAGAGCCATGTAGAGTCAATGGTTAGGGGAATGGTTTGCCCCTTGGTGAGATTTAGGTTCATTTGCCTACCGCCTTAACCAGCACAAAGCCCAGCACCAACACAATCACTGCCATAAGCACTAATTGCTGTTTGTTGAGTGCGCTTTGCCCGTTGTCTTGTTTGAACTTCGCAAGCTCGGTGAGCTTGGCAAGGTTCTCGGTGTTTTGAGCCGCTTGGTTACCTGCAAGCCCTGCCATCATTTGCAGGTTTTCGCTATTGGTTGAGCTGAACTCGTTGAGTGCACCCGCCGCGAACTTGAGACTGTTATCCGTGTTGCGCTCAACTAAACCGAGCGATTCACTCATTGCCCCACTTGCAAACTCGTAGGACTCATCTAGGGCATCCCCTGCAAAGGCAAAGGACTCATCCACCGTGTCACTAGCAAAATCAAGAGTTTGCTCGCCAAAGGCAAAGGCTTTGTCCACGGCGCCGTGGTCGGTTGCGGTGATATTGAGCGTTGAATCGCTCACCCCGCTGACCGCTACGCCTAAGTTGTCGCCGTCAATGGCATTCTGACCACTGACGTTTTTAGTATTCGTTGTTGTATTGCTTGAGGAGCTACCGCCACCACCCATGCTACAACCTCCACTTTAGGTATTTGGCGTTGCCGTGGGTCGATTCCGTCACACCACCTAGCCGCTTGAGTAGCCTCACCACTAAAGGAAAATAAGAGTGGCAAGCCATTGCGGTTAAGTCGTTTTGCTTCACGAACTCGGAAAGCACACGGGTAGCCTTGAGCGCGTTTTTTCCTACCGCCGCCCAAATGAAATAGGTATCGCCGCGCACCTCACCCGCCAGTAAGCAATCTACCCCTTCCCCTTGGATGTGATAGACACTCACACGCCCTGCCTCAATCTCGTGCAGCATCACTGCAAAATCATTGGGGCAAGCACGAAAAGCGGGCTTGAGTGCGTCAATCGACGCTTGGCTTTTGGTGACGACGCGAATCATTTCTTTCGCATCCAAACGATGAGCACGGCAACTACCCCCGCGACAATCAACCAAGTCGGCACACCGCCGCCCATGTTGATACCACCCACGGATTGACCAGAGCTATTGCTTGAACGTGACGACGAAGGCGCCGCCGCGCCGCCACCTGCATTGATGGGCATCGAGCCGCTATTGGTCAGAGAATCAAAACCAATCATTTACCACCTCAACTTGAGCCAGATGACCAGCGCAATCACTGCGAAAACCATCCACTTTGCTTTGTTGATTTCCTTGGCGGTGAGGTAACCCAAAGTCACCCCCGCCAAGCCTAAGTACGCTAACGGCATCACTTGCCCCCTTTGAGCGCAAAAGCAAAGCCACCGATTAGCACTAGCGCAATGAGCACGATGATTGCCACGGTCTGCCACTGCATGCCGCCAGAGGTGGTATGCACAGGTTGCCCGTTGGGTTGCTGATAGTCGTTATTGTTGGCGCGGTTTTCGTCAGGGCTGGCAGACTTAGCGCGGTCTAACTCGTTATCCATCTTGATACCAAGCCAATCCTCACCAAAGCCACCGACCACATCGACGGCACCACCCACAAGCTCACCCGCACCCTCTAGGATGCTGTCGAACCAACCGCCTCCACTTTCGGCGGTTTGCGTCACACTAGGGTTTTCCATCGGTCACCCCCTTACTTTGGTTGTGCGATAACGCCCACTTGCTCAATCGCTTCAATCAGAACGGGCACACTGCCGTGTTGTGATTTATCAAGCTCGAATTGCAATTGCTTCATTGCATTAGTTGGCAAGCGACCCTCAACGCCGAAACCAGTACGAACAAAATCAAGGCTGAACCAACCTACGTTTTGCTCTAGACCTGAAATCGCCAAGTCGAAAGCGTTATCCGCTTTGGTGACGTTGATTTCTTCCACGCTGTCACGCAGAACACGAACACGGTCAATAGACGAATCTTTGAAGTGCACACGCTTGAGTGAAAACAGGGGTGAACGCTCGGCAAAGTCGAACGGGGTGCGACCTGTCGCACTGGCGAACCAAGTCAGTGAATAGATACGTGGTAGGTAAACACGCTTCGATTGTGCTGCTGTCGTATGAGAGCGAGCGCGGATACTTGGCGCAGGTGTACCACCCGTTTTAGAGGCAAGCTGGATATACACAAACCAGATTTCGCCTTGCAGCGTGACCAGTTCACCAGTACGAACGCCGCCTTTAGTGCGAAGGGTTAAATCCGCAAATGGGATAACGTAGCGACCTTCTTGAGTAAATTGCTTACGGTGTTCTTGAAGGTCAACCAAGTCTTGACCTGTCAGGTTGTACACTTCCTTACCGTTCAGCGTGATGCGTACACGCTCAACATCGGCAGGGTCAGTAATGTCAGTGACCAGTTCGATGGATTGGTAAGTTGGACCACTCACCAAGCGCAGTGTGGCTTGGTTGCCCCAATTCACACCCTCAACAGGGTCTAAATCGAGTGGGCGCGGGTTAAATGGCGTGTTTAGTAGTTCCATAGCTTAAAACCACCCTGAGTTACCATTGATTTGCTCTTTGATAGGCTTGAGCGCGCCTACGTTGTTGATGACTGCCAATGCAATCAACATGACCACGATGGTCATTAGCATTGTTTTGTGCGTTGCTTTCATTTGTTTCCCCTGCTTCACAGCGTTGGAACGGTTAAAGGAGTCATTATCAAATCAGGTGGCGGGGAGTTCGTCACTAAGGTTCAACCTATAGGTATAACTTTTAACCTATAGGTTGAAATGAGAGGTTAACGGTAGTTTCTTGAGAGCCTTTTGCCCGTTTCGCAGTTCAGCGCGCCGCGCTCTAGGTTGCCAATGCCGTCACGAATAATCAGGTATTCGGCAATGGCTTTGCCGATACACTGCTTATTGACCTTGGCACTTTTCAGATCGGCAACTTCGTTAGAATGCACCCCTTTTTGCTTGGCGACCCAATCGGCATCAACGCCAGAGTTGACCGCACCGAGCCACCACACACTTGATTGGTTGGTGACGGTTTTGGGTACCTCTTGCCCACGCTGAAAGATGGTGTGAACCACATGACCAAACTGGCGACCACCACGGAGCAATTCACCTGTTTTGCCTTCGAGCTTGCCTGAGGTTTCCGCGCAGCTTGCCAGCTCCTCAATCACCACATGCAATTTGGGTTTATGACCATCGCCAAGCGCCCAAGCAATCGCGCTGAAGGTTTCAAGCTCCGACATACACGCGCCCTTTGGTGGAATGTAGGCGAGCTTAAACGAACATCCTGCACGGCGCCCTTGTACCGCCGCCTTGATAAACTTGGCGGGGTCAGTAAAGCCGTGACACATTTGCCCGTGAAACTTTTGACCTGCGTAGTTTCGGTACGGGTCAAAGAACAGCGCTTGTGACTTCTTAGGCACTAGCCCCATGTATTTCACCGCACTGGTTTTGCCGCTACCCGTGCCGCCAAGGTACACGGTATGCTCGGCGTCATGGGATGGGTTGGAGTTAATCGGGTTTACGATGAGAGTCACGCTCGGCCTCCTGCTGCTTTTTCAGTTCAAGGGCGGTGATTTGCTTTTTCGATGCCCACCACAAGCCAAGGATTGCCAAGGCAAGGGTCATGATGTTCATGTAATCGCCGCATTGGTCGAGCAGTGCCCCGCCATATTGCTTGGCAACAGGGCGAGCCGCATTCACCACGCTTTGCTTGGCGCGCTCATCAAACTCAAAATCAATGTCTTTGAGAATCGACACGGCTTGCTCAACCACCACTAGCCCCGTGGTGACCAGCGCATCAAACGCTTCGGTGGTATCGACCTCTGGCTGACTTTCAGTTGAAGCTAACGTGCCTTCTTGTACTGACGGCTCATTGTTGAGGTTGGCAATGTAAGCATCCAACTCATCAAGGTTGTCAGCACTCGTTTCAACAGTTGGGTTACTCATGGCTATCGCCCTCCTCACTCGGTTGCGGCTTGGCTAACATGCGTTTAATGGCAAACAGCAACACGACAATGACGCCAAGACAGGCGGCAACCTTGAAGATTTGCGGTTTCAGGCTTGTCTCTGGCGGTGTTGGCTCAGTGGTTTCAGTGGTACTTGACTCGGTTGGTGGGAGCATTTCGGCGGGAGGGGTTACCGTAGGCGAAAAACTCTCAACGCTTTCAACACTCGGTTCAACCGTTGATTCAACCGTTGGCTCAACCTTGTCAGATAAGGCTTGGAGCGCTTCCTTGGTTTCAGTCATGTTGTCAGTGCAATAGCCACTCACGGTTTTACTCATTGAACTGTTGCCGCAGTCAGGGCACTTGTAATAGAGCAAGCCAAGGTTGCGACCGTTCTTGACCGTTTCCCCGCTATCTATCAAGCGACCTTCACCCACCATATGAACGGTGGCAGTGCTGCTACAAACGGGGCACGGCACATAGCCGCGCACTGGATTGGGCGTTTTACTCATCGGTAGTCGCCTCCTCAATCACTGCATTCAACTGCTTTTCAAGCGCTTGTTTGCGCTGCGCTCGAATGACTCGGTTTGATTTGGCGACGAGTTTTGCTTTGTCGATGAGCTTAGGGTCTAAGCCAAGCATGGAAAGCGGGTCTGCGCCGCCCATAAGGACTTTGGGCGCCAATGATAAAAGCTCACTTGGTGACAGGTCTTTGACGGTATCAAACGCCGTTTCTAACTCGGTTTCCAGTGCGTCAATGGTGTTAAGGCGCGCAAGCTCGGCTTGGCACTCATCTTTGGTCATGGTTTTCATGGTGTTCATGGTGTTCCCCTGTCTCTCGACGTTGGTTAAATGGTTGGTAAGGTTGCCCCTGATTCACATCGTTGGCAGTAAGCTAGGTGCCACCTCTGGCAGCGAACTCCTCCCACTCTGGCGAGCCAAACCTATCTAGCTCGTTGAACAAGAAAAAGTTATCAATGATTTGCTGTTGTCTTGGTGGCGAAATTTTCTGCGTACAATTATTGCCACTAGACCAAGGCGCAAGCTCCCGCTTGCTTGAAGAAGCCTCCGACAAGTCGGATGGCTTTTTGATGAGCTTCCACTCTATCTCATGGGTGAGCACTTCTAGACCGCTTCCACGCAGCCCAATAACACGCGCTGTCATTTCACCGTATTTGTTTTCTTTGGCTTCTTTCTTGGTGGTAATTGGGCGCATGGATTGGGGCAGTCTGTGACCGCCCATGTAATCGAAAAAGGCAGAAAAGAAACCTGCATCAGCGGCGCGGCGCGCCTTCTCAAAGGTGCAATATTCTTGCTCGTCGCTAATGCGTCTTAGCTCGCGCCATACCGTGACAGACGGTGTTTTTTGAAACTGGAACTGACGAAAACAGAAGGTGCGTGACCATGAAGTGACGTTTTTCACCGTGTCTTGCAGCTTGGCTTTCTTGTTATCGAGATCCGATAAATCCTCAAGCCCAAAGCCGTCTACGTTTTTAGAAATGTACTTGGCAAGGTAAGCAACGGCGCCGCCTTCGGTGCCGTCCAGCATCTTAGCTTCAAAGCGCGCTTTCATAGCTCGGTGTTTTGGGTCGCCGTTCTTGAAATAAAGCTCTGCGCTGTCACGCTGAAACTGGTATTCCTGCAGCATTTTGATAAACACGGGCATTTGCTCAAGTGGCATGAAAAACACGCCGTGCCAATGCGGTGTACCGTCTTGGTGAGGCTCCACGACTCGCATCCCGTAATAGGTTAAGTCATGGCGCCCCGCCCATGCTCGAAAACGGTTCCAAGACATAGACAGCCAAGCGTGAGCACCTTTTGGGGTGCCACCGTCCCAATGGGTGTTTTCAATCCAGTATTCACCGCGCTTGGTAAGCCTGTGAAAACGGCTCGGTGCGGTCATAGTGATAAAAATGGCGGCGTGGTTGTTTGAGTCTGCATACTCCTGACAGCCAGCAATGCGGGTCATGAGTTCATGACGACGATTAACAGGGTTGGACTGTGACGACTCATGCACCTGTGACATTTCCACCACATCACCCTCAACGGATTCAATTGCCATGAGTTCTAACCATTCACGCTGTCGCTCTTGGCGAATCTTGAGCCACTCACACGCTGAAATCGACGCGTAAGGGGAAATGTGCGGCGATACCATCCCCGCCGCCCTGCGCGCATTCTCAAACGCTGCTACGGTCTGTTTGTCGATAGCTCGGCGCCATACGCCCTCATCAAGCAAACGGGCAAGAATGGAATAAGCCTCATCTTCATCGTTGGCGACTTCAAATTGAGGCATCCAAAGGCAAGCTCCAACGTATTCATGAATGCGCTTAATCGCATCGAATACCGTGCCGCCTGTTTTAACGACGAACTCAAAGTGAAAACCTGCGCGCCCTGACAACTCAGTGGCAAGACGAGCGCGTTTTAACTCTGTGTTAATTTTCCAGTATGGCTCTGGCAGTGACCCAAGCGCAGACGATGCCGCCGCACTGCGAGACTCAATAAACTGCAATGCGCGCTTAAAACCGTACTTACGAAAACGAACCGCTGACGCTTTATCAAGGTAATTGCGAATGTCATTAGGTAGCTTGAACTTGTTAGCAACTTGGTGAGCGAACTCAAACACGCGCTCTTTAGGCGTGGCACCACATAGCGGTTGATGCTTTTCCGCTACCATCGCCAAATGAGGCGCCGTGGCTTGGTTTTTCATCACATACGTCGCAAGCTCCTGACGCAGATTAGTCGGGAGCTTAGTCAACGGGTTATTAGTGGTCTTGCCGATTTTTTGCATTGATTAACGCTTAGTCCAAGTCAGAGGGTTAACGTTGAGTTTGCGAGCGCGTGGGCGGTTCAAGCCAAGCTCAGAGCGAAGCTTTTGAACCATGCGCGCTGACTTTTCACTCTTGTCAGGGTCGAAGTTGGCGCACCCCGCCATATCGGGGCACGGCAAATGAATGGGGTCAGATACTTTCATGTTGTGACCCCCTATGCTCTAAAACGCTTTGGAACCAATTCACCCCGTGAGCGATAACGGCTCAACCGCACACTCAAAGGATATTTCGGATATGGTTCCTCAAGAGAAACACCGACCACACGAAACAGGGTGTAAATGTTTCTTTCTGCCAACCAATACATCAATTTAACGTCACGACTTCGCGCCGCCCTTCTTAGCTCGTAATAATCATCCCTAAAGCTCATGCTCGCCCCCTAAGCTTCAACGCTTTCCATGAGTTCAATTGCTTCCTCAAGCTGAACTAAAACACCTGAGAGGTAGTTGTCCTCGTCAACATCATTGCAAGGGCACATATGGTTCTCGATAACCTTGTGTAAAAGCTTGGCTTCGCTTGAGTGAGTAAAATCTAAGCTGATGCCGTGTAATGGTGTGGTTTGCATAGTCGCCCCCTTAAATCGCAGCTTTCCAATCAGTGAACTCTTGAGCTTGCTCTTGCGCGTACTCCTCAAGCGCTTTCATGTTAATTAGCGTGCGACCACGGCGACCACCTTCACGACGAATTACAGGTAACTTTCCTGTTTGTACCTGACATTTAACGGCGTCTACTGTGAAACCAGCTAGCTCTGCATACTTTTCAGGGGTCACAAATGGGGCATATTGTTTGTTTATATTGTTTCCTGACTGCTCGTTATGTTCTAACATTAAAAGTAACCTCTCTTTTGAATTGGAATTTGTTTGCTTGTGTTAGTTTATGTTATTTACAGTAATTCCATTCATTAGTGTTTGTCAATGTTAGTTAAGGGTTATTTATGCGTGAATGGTTCTTGAGTACAGAGTTGATAGGGCTAAAAGGAATGCCAAACTCAACTACTGGAATCTCACAAAAAGCCAAGAGAAACAATTGGATAAGTAGAAAGGCAGCTGGAAATGGTCGTGCTCTTGAGTACCATATTTCTAATTTTCATGATGAAGTGTTAAATGCGTTAAATGAGAAGTACGGCACACTTGGCGAAAGTAACGTTTCACACGTTTTCGATACTGCACCTAACGACGATTCCGTTTCAATTCCTGAGTTTAACGTCAACGCCGCAGCGGGAGCTGGCAAGCTAGTTAGTGGGGAACATCAAACAGGTACTTTCACCGTTTCTGCACAACTTATTCGAGATTTGGGGTTACAGCCTCAATTGACCGCTGTTGTTTTTTGCTCTGGCTCAAGCATGATGCCAACCATGAATGATAATGACCGAATCTTGGTTGATACTCGCGAGTTAACAGAGCCTGTGAAAGACGGCGTCTACGTTATTCGAGTCGATGACATGGTTTATGTGAAGCGCTTGAAGTGGAACATCTTAGAGCAAGGGTACGAAATCATCTCTGATAATCCCGACTATGAAAACTTCTCAATGTTTGGCGAAGACTTAAACCGACTAAAAATCATTGGCCGTGCTGCAATGGTAATGCGCTCACTATGACAATCAAAAAAGACGGTGATAAATGGCTTGTCGATGTTCGTCCAGCAGGGCGGGCGGGCAGACGTTTTCGCAAGAAATTTGATAAAAAATCCGAGGCGCTAGCGTATGAAAAACACATCCTTGCGACTGAGCACAATAAAAAGTGGGTAAGCAAGCCCAAGGACACAAGAAACCTATCCGAACTCATTGAGGTTTGGTGGACTATTGCAGGGCAATATAAACGAACAGCCATCCCATACAAGCGCGACCTAACGCGCTTTTGTCGAGAACTTGACGACCCTGCAGCCCACAAGATTGATGCTAAACTCATCACCGATTGGATCGCCGACATGCAAAGCAGAAATCTCAAAGACAGTACAATTCGACGCTCAATGCAGTGCTTGAGCAACGTCTTTACCGTGCTAATTGAGTCGGGCAACTACCACCATGAAAACCCGCTAAAAGGCATTAAACGCCCTACTGTCAGAAGAGAAGAAATGGCTTATCTGACGCTAGAGCAGATCAGGATTCTGAGGTCAGAGATACAAAGTAATGAAATGATGCTCAATGCTGTTGATATTTGCCTTTCAACTGGCTCGCGTTGGCGTGAAATGATACTGCTTAAATCAAGCAACCTGTCCCCACACCGAATAAGATTTACTCAAACTAAAACTGATAAACCTAGAACAGTTCCAATCAGTGAAGAACTCTATGAGAGAATTTATCCGAAACGCGGCGGGGCATTATTCCCTTATGACTTTCAAAAAGAACTGCGACAGATACTAATAGACTTGGAATTTGAGTTACCAAAAAGTCAGAAAACGCACATTCTACGCCACACTTTTGCAAGTCACTTTATTATGAATGGTGGCAACATCCTCACACTACAAAAAATCCTTGGGCACTCCGATATAAAGCAAACACTAGGCTATGCCCACCTTGCTCCCGACTTTCTTCAGGACGCAGTTAGAATGAACCCGCTATCAATGTCCACATTGTGACCACACATATAATTTCCCATGACCTTTAACCACATCAAAGTGGGCTGCAATACATTGTAAAATAGAGATTTAATTTCTAATTACATTTCATGAAGACATAAAAAAACCACCGTTAGGTGGTTTTTTTTATGTCTATAAAGCGCTATTAACTAAAGATGCTATTTAGCGTTGCGCTTGGGCGCATCAAGGTCGAAGCTTTCGAGTCACTTGGCTGGTAGTAGCCGCCAAGAT
The DNA here is from genome assembly GCF_059412285.1 of Vibrio sp. CB1-5. Taxonomy (NCBI): domain Bacteria; kingdom Pseudomonadati; phylum Pseudomonadota; class Gammaproteobacteria; order Vibrionales; family Vibrionaceae; genus Vibrio; species Vibrio sp. CB1-5. Next base: position 17,288 of record NZ_JBJHPB010000027.1, read on the forward strand.
CACCCGTCACACCTTGAGCGCTGTTTAGCTCAGATACAATGATGCTCTCGTTAGATGCAAGCTGTTCTGCAATCGGCGCGAACTCATCCGCTAATGCAGCATCTTCAGTTTGCACTGCCAGAGCTTGAGCCCAGTAAAGCGCTAGGTAGTAGTGAGAACCTCGGTTATCAAGCTCGCCCACTTTACGTGATGGCGACTTGTTGTTATCTAGGAACTTACCTGTCGCAGCATCTAACGCTTTAGCCAGTACATTCGCTTTCTCCTTTCCAGAAACAACCGCTAGGTGCTCCAGAGAAGCCGCAAGAGCCAAGAACTCACCCAACGAGTCCCAACGCAAGTGGTTTTCTTTTTGAACCTGCTGAACGTGCTTAGGCGCAGAACCACCAGCACCCGTTTCAAATAGGCCACCACCATTCATTAGCGGTACGATAGACAGCATTTTCGCAGAAGTACCAAGCTCAAGAATTGGGAACAGATCCGTCAAGTAATCACGAAGTACGTTACCTGTGACTGAAATCGTATCCAGACCTTCTTTGATACGCTCTAGCGAGAATAGCGTAGCTTCTAGAGGCGATTTGATGTGAATTTCAAGACCTGCTGTGTCGTGCTCAGGTAGGTATTGGTTTACCTTCTTGATAAGCTCGGCATCGTGTGCGCGATTTTCATCCAGCCAGAATACAGCTGGCGTGCTAGAAGCACGTGCACGAGTCACTGCCAACTTCACCCAATCTTGAATTGGCGCATCTTTCACCTGACACATACGGAAGATATCACCTTCCTCAACCTGCTGCTCAATAAGTACATTGCCTTCCGCATCAACAACAGAGACCGTGCCCGCTGCATCTAGGATGAATGTTTTATCGTGTGAACCATATTCTTCAGCTTTTTGTGCCATCAGGCCAACGTTAGGCACACTGCCCATTGTTGTTGGGTCGAACGCACCGTGCTGCTTACAAAAATCAATCACAGCTTGATAGATGCTCGCGTAGCTGCGATCTGGGATCATAGCTTTAGTGTCTTTTTGCTTACCATCTGGTCCCCACATTTGACCAGAAGAGCGAAGCATTGCTGGCATAGACGCATCAACAATGATGTCGCTTGGCACATGCAGGTTAGTGATGCCGCGGTCAGAATCAACCATCGCTAGTGGCGGCTGTGTCTCGTACACTGCGGCAAGATCAGCTTCAATCTCTGCTTTTTGGGCCGCAGGTAGCGAAGTGATTTTCGCGTATACGTCACCAATACCGTTGTTAACGTCAACACCTAGCTCGTCAAATAGCGCTGCATACTTGTCAAAGACCGCTTTGTAATAAACTTTAACCGCGTGGCCAAAAATAACCGGGTCGGAGACCTTCATCATGGTCGCTTTCATATGCAGCGACAACAACACATCTTGCTTCTTCGCTTCTTCAATCTGCTCTTCAAAGAAAGCAACCAGCGCGTTTTTGTTCATCACTGAAGCATCAATGATTTCACCCGCTTGAAGTACCACTTTGTCTTTAAGAACCTTTGTTTCACCAGAGGCTGACGTGAACCGGATCTGCACATCTGTTGCGCTTTCGGTAGTCACCGATTTTTCGCTGCCGAAAAAGTCATTACCAGACATGCTAGCAACATGCGACTTAGAGTCTTTCGACCAAGCGCCCATTGAATGTGGATTTTTCTTCGCGTAATTCTTAACAGACAATGGCGCACGACGGTCAGAGTTACCTTCACGCAATACAGGGTTTACCGCACTACCTTTGATTTTGTCATATGTCGCTTTAACAGCTTCTTGCTCAGCATTTGCTGGCTCTTCTGGGTAGTCTGGAAGATCATAACCATTCGCTTGCAGCTCCTTGATAGCCGCTTGTAGCTGAGGAATTGAAGCAGAAATGTTTGGAAGTTTAATGATGTTTGCTTCTGGCGTTTTTGCCAGTTCACCAAGTTCAGCTAGAGCATCACCGATGCGCTGCTCTTCTTTTAAATAGTCAGGGAAGTTAGCAATAATACGCCCTGCTAATGAAATATCTCGTGTATCAACATCAATACCAGAAGACGCGGTGAATGACTGAATGATCGGTAGCAATGAATATGTTGCCAGCGCTGGCGCTTCATCAGTAATGGTATAGATGATTGTCGGCTTTTCTGTAGGCATGAAATTTCCCTATCGTTCTAATCGGGCTGAGCACCCTTATCAATTAACGCCTCCAAGTGGACGGCGTAAACGTTGCGACTGGACACCAATCGGTGGGCAAATCTAAGACAGTTTCAGATGAAAACCCAAGGTTTCGGCGTAGTTTTGTTCAGTCGAACGAAATCCTAAGCACTTATAATTAAACAAAATTGGTCAATTAGTCTATTATCTTGTGCGTTATTCCTGTTTTTGAGCGCGCTCATGATAGCTCAAAACACTCGTAGACAAAACCAAACCACACAGTTTGTTTACATTTTTGCAAGGTAGTTAACATGACAATTAAAACAACGCGTAAAGGCTCCCCTCGCCCGAATCGCTCATCATCAGGTCAATTCAAACAAAAAAGCCAACATAAACCCCAACAAACTGGACAGACCAGAAGGCGTAGACCTGACGCTTCTTCAAAGCCTGAAAAAAAGCGCCCAGAGCCACGCGATCGCAAAGTCATACTGTTCAATAAACCCTACGATACACTGAGTCAGTTTACTGACGGTGAGGGAAGAAAAACGCTGGCAGACTATATTCCAATCAAAGATGTTTACGCAGCTGGTCGACTTGATCGTGACAGTGAAGGTTTGATGGTACTCACCAACGACGGAGTGCTACAGGCGAGACTCACTCAGCCACAGTCGAAGTCCGAAAAGACGTACTGGGTTCAAGTTGATGGAAACCCTAGTGAGTCTGATCTAGATAAGCTCCGCAACGGTGTTGAACTCAAAGATGGGCCAACATTGCCAGCCAAAATTGAGCGCATGCAAGAGCCGAGCGTATGGGACAGAGAGCCGCCTGTGCGCTTTCGTGCCAATATTCCAACGACATGGTTAAGCATTACCATTATTGAAGGTAGAAACCGTCAGGTGCGCCGTATGACGGCCAATATTGGCTTTCCGACGTTACGCTTGATTCGCGCCAGCATGGGGAAGTATGCGCTCGAATCCCTTCAGCCCGGCGAATGGCGTGAAGTGCCGGCAACAGATGTTATTTAACCGATAAGCCTTGATACAAAACCACCGACCTAATCGGTCGGTGGTTTCAAGTCAGCGGCAAGAGGTTAGTTGGCGATTATAGCGCGTACTTTCTCAAGATCTTCTGGGGTATCAACACCGGCAGGTGGCGCGTCCATAGCAAGGGCAACATGTATGCGCTCGCCGTACCAAAGTACTCTTAACTGCTCTAACGACTCTATTTTCTCGAGCGCGCTAGGTGCCCAGTTAATGTAGGTATTAATGAAGCCTGCCCGGTAAGCATAAATGCCGATATGACGCATCAGAGGCTGTTTAGCGGCTGATTTAGGCTCACTAGCGTACGCATCGCGATCCCACGGGATGGTTGCACGGCTAAAATAGAGCGCAAATCCACTTTGGTCCGTGACCACTTTCACTGCATTCGGGTTAAATACTTCGGCTTCATGCTCAATGGCCACACCTAACGTGGCCATTGGCGCCTGGCTAGACTGAAGATTCTCCGCTACCTGAGCAATAATGCTGGCAGGAATCAACGGCTCATCCCCTTGTACATTGACTATGGTGTGATCATCATCGATACCCATCAATTTAACCACTTCGGCTAAACGCTCGGTACCAGATTCATGATCCGGTGACGTCATGCACACTTCACCACCAAAGGCTTGTACCGCAGCTTCAACACGTAGATCATCCGTTGCGACGATGACACGCTGGGCACCAGATTGCTTCGCGCGCTCATAAACGTGTTGCACCATAGGTTTACCACCAATGTCAGCCAAAGGCTTACCCGGCAAACGCGATGAGTTGTAACGAGCTGGAATGATAACCGTGAATGCCATTTAGCGCCCCTCTTCCATACTCATCTGGCGCGCTTCAGGTTCAAGTAACACCGGAATACCCTCTTTGATAGGGTAGGCAAGACGGTCTAGCTTACAAATAAGCTCTTGTTTATCTTTATCGAAGGTTAGCTTTCCTTTGCATACTGGGCATGCGACGATCTCAAGCAATCTATGATCCATAACTCTCTATTACCTTTTTAATTTCTTGTAGTATTTGCTCACTGTCTTGGCGACTAAACTGTGCTGACACCGGCAAATACCACCAATTATCCTTTGAAAATGAGCGGCATTTTACCGCATCTTTCTCGGTCATAATGACGTTTCCCACGCCATGACCAAATTCTGCTAGCTTCGTCTCATCAAACGCTTGGTGGTCAGCAAACCCTTGCGTTTTTACTAAGTTCGCACCGAGATGATTTAAGGTGTCGAAAAAGCGAGGGGGATGACCAATCCCGGCAAATGCAGCTAAGGCACCTAGGTCCTCTACCGAAGCCGTTTGGCCGTTGCTCAAATTAATCGCCGCGTCCGGCGCAAGGGTGAAACGTTTTTCGCGATGACTCGCCGCTTTGTGTTCAACATCTCCGCCATTGACAACCAGAAGGTCAACTTCATCGAGCCTAGACAATGGTTCTCGTAGAGGGCCTAATGGAATGGCTTGCTGATTGCCAAAACGCCTCACACCATCAATTACGACGATCTCATAAGCTCGCTCAAGCGCATAATGCTGTAAGCCATCGTCAGTGATGACGACATCAACTCCGAGCGACTCCAAGCGCTTAACTGCGTTAGCTCTAATCGGGTCCACACAGACCGGCACCTGAGTTCTCTCAAATATTAACTTAGGCTCATCACCACATTCGTTTGTGGCAGTATCTGCGGTAACCAACAACGGATAAGCACTCGCTTTTCCGCCGTAACCACGTGAAACCACACCCGGTTTCTTCCCCTGCTTGAGAAGCTGTTCAACTAGCCACACTACCATCGGCGTTTTACCATTGCCGCCCGCGGTGATGTTACCCACAACGATCACTGGCAAGCTAGAGCGATAACTTAGCTTATCACCCATAGCATAAGCATTGCGGCGTTTAGCAGCGATAAGACGGTACAGCTTGCTCAGTGGCCAGAGCAGCGGCCACAATAACAACCCTAGAGGGTGCTTACCAAACCAGAGTTGCTCTATCACTAGTGGTCACCAAATTGGATTTTATGCAGCTGAGCATAAGCACCTTGATGATTGAGCAGGGTCTTGTGATCACCACGTTCAATGATCTCACCATCATCGACCACCAAAATTTCGTCCGCTTCTTCAATTGTCGACAGACGATGTGCTATCACGAGTACCGTTTTGTCTTTCTGTAGTTCATCTAGGGCGGCTTGGATCGCTCGTTCAGATTCAGTATCGAGCGCCGAGGTCGCCTCATCCAAAATCAAGATAGGTGCATCGCGAAGCAATGCTCTCGCTATAGCAATACGTTGACGCTGGCCTCCAGAAAGACTTGCGCCATTCTCACCAATTACGGTATCCAAACCTTGGTCTAGGTTGTTGATAAACTCCATCGCATGCGCCAACTTAGCGGCGTGCTCTATCTGCTCACGAGAGAACTGACCGTCCGTCGCATAGGCGATGTTGTTAGCAATAGTATCGTTGAACAAGTGTACATTTTGCGATACCAACGCAAAGTGCGTACGCAAGTTGGTCAGTTTAAAGTCTTCAATCTTGTGCCCATCAAGCTCGATACTGCCGCTATCAATGTCGTAGAAACGAGTAAACAAGTTAGCGATGGTACTTTTCCCTGAACCTGAACGCCCCACTAATGCGATGGTTTTTCCTGCCGGCAAATCAAAACTCACGTTGCGAAGCGCTGGTTTCTCGGTGCCAGCGTAGGTGAACGTGATGTCTTTCACCGCAAGGTCACCTTTCACTTTCTCGATCTCAATCGTGCCTTTGTCACGTTCTACTTCAAGATCCATCAGGCTAAACAGGGTTTGGCTCGCAGCCATACCGCGCTGGAATTCTGCCGTCACACCTGTCAGAGCTTTAAGGGGACGCATTAATGAGAACATGGCAGAGAAGATCACCGTAAAGGTACCGGCAGTCAGTTGCTCACGAACCTCATCAAAGCTCGCCAGATACAGAACAGAGACAAGTGCAAGAGACGCGATCATTTGAATAACAGGGTTTGCAATCGCAGACGCCGCAACCATCTTCATGGTTTGCTGTCGCATTTGGTTGCTCATATCATCAAAACGAGCTTTCTCTACTTGTTGGCCACCGTAGCTCAATACCACTTTGTGGCCCTTGAGCATCTGCTCTGCTGATGTCGTCATATGACCCATAGACGTCTGCATGTTGTGAGAAATCTTACGAAAACGCTTAGAGACAAAACGAATTGCCCAAGCAACGACCGGAGCAACAACCAGCAGAACCAATGAGAGCTGCCAACTGCTCCAAAACATTAGGAACAGTAGACCAAGAATACTTGCCCCTTCACGGACAATGCTGACCAGCGATCGGCTCGTAGCTCCCGCAACCTGTTCTGAGTCATAAGTAATTCGAGACAGTAGGCCACCCGTCGATTCTTTATCAAAAAACGAGACTGGCATGTGCATAAAATGACTAAAGATGCCTCTTCGAAGGTGCATGACCACATTGCCGGATACCCAGCTCAAACAGTAAGTGGAGACAAATCCAGACAAACCACGAATCAGCATCATGCCAATGATGATAAGCGGGAGGATTTTTAGGAAATTGGATTCGACGTCACCAAACCCTTCATCAAGGAGAGGTTTCAGCAACGAAAGCATGTAGGTATCTGCGGCTGCGTTGATGACCAATGCGATCACCGCCACGACTAAACCTGTCTTGTATTCACGGATATACGTCCACAACCGCTTGAACGTTTGCAGCGTGGTTTCGTCTTGATTTTGTGACATAATTCTTTATCGTTTCTTTTTTTACTATCCCTTCATTCTACTCTGCTTCGTAACATCTGCCTATACCAAGGGTCGAGGTATTCTGACCTCACAGTGGAAACGGTGATTTCTTGACCAGAAAAATCGAAGCTAACCTGCCCATCGACACCTGTCTCAAACCACACACTGCCATTTTGTTGATATTGCTCTCGAACCCGAGGACTAGGAAGCGACCATCTTGACTGAAATCGTGTCGATGCCACAACGTTTTTTGCCTCAATCGTTCGATGTAAAAAGGAAGAAGATGATGTTCTACTACCATGATGAGGCACACTCATCACATCGATTGACAAAGGCTTAAGGTGCCTTGCCAGCAATATCTCACTCACTTTTTCTATATCGCCAGTTAGTAACAGTCGCTTAGATTGATTTCCGTTTTCAAAGGTCACCAGCACTACGCAAGAATGGGGATTATAGGCTCGGTGAACTCGCTTCGGTGGCCAAAGCACAGTAAACTCCAGCGCCTTCCAACGCCAGTGAGTACCCTGAACGCATTGCGTGCCCGTGGTATTTCCCTCTGGGCGGCGAATCCATGTTGGATGCCAGCGATTTTGTAGTGCCAATACGCCACCAGCATGGTCATTATCGCCATGACTGAGAATGAGCCCTTCTACACGCGATACCCCAGCAGCAATTAAATTTGGCGTTACGACGGTATCTGCCATTGAAAAGTGATCATTAGCGCTCCCAGTGTCATAAATGACCGCTTCCTCTCCTTGAATAATAGCTACCGCCAAGCCGTGTCCCACATCAAAAAACTGGATCGAAACCTCAGACTCTCCCCCTATACAAAACCTCATCGCTATCGTGAGCAGGACAAATATGTAGAGCGCTTGCTCAGATAACCATCGATAGAGCAGTACCATAACTACCAATGGCAGCAAAAATACAAGCTCCATGACGCCAATATCCCACCAAAATAAAGGCGCAAATCCAAGGGCGAATTCGAGTGGAGTCAAAGCAACATCGAGAATATCCCAAAGCCAAACAAGGTGAGTCGTGACCATAGATAGCAATGCAGAGAGCAAAGATAGAGGCACTATACAAACGCTGAACCACGCAACAAACAGAACGTTATAGAGCGCCCCTATCAAAGACAAACCATGGAATAAATAACCAACAATTGGAACAAAGCACAGAGACAGCACTAAGTGTAGTGAAAGCGCCGTCACTATTGCGTTCTGCTGTCGCTTTGTCGCCAACCAAGTGTGGGTTAGCACGAGTAATATCACTGCTGAAAAGGAAAGCCAAAAGCTAAGGCTTGCAGCGGAAAATGGAACTAGGGTTAATACCGCTGACGATGCTAACAAGATGATCACCAACCGATGAATTCTTGCTTGCCATAGTAGCAACCCACTTATGACCGCCAACATGATCAGCGCCCGTACTGTTGAGATAGCGAAGTATCCCAAAGCGCAATAGGACAATGCGAAAACAAAGCCAATAAACAAACTGAGCGGTAAACCATAAAGCGTCAACCAAGCTCTCGCTTTGGAGCGAAGCACAATTTTGATGAGAGTAAAAACCATGGTCGCTACCGCATAACCCAGAGCAAACACGATCCCCACATGTAACCCTGAAATCGCAATAAGGTGAGAAAGACCACTATACTGAAGCTGACGCCGCATCTCATCGCCAAGCTCACTGCGGTCTCCAAATATCAGTGCGAGGTAGAGTCCTTGAAATCGGCTGTGCTTTGTTGCACTGCGAACAGCGCGGTGAAAACTCGCTCGCCAATGTGGGCGACTTACTACAATAGTATGATTTTTGGTCGACAGAGTGACATTAGCAGCGATACCTTGTGAAAAGAGATGTTTTTCTCGATCAAATCCCGCTCTATTTAGCGTCCCAAATATAGGATTAACAGACACTGACGCAGTGATAAAAGCACCAGGAGGTAAAGCGGTCGGCGACCTTAGCAACACTTTAGGTCGTAAAAGCAACGGGATTTTCTGATCATTAACTGTGAGAACAGTGGCTTGAACTTCATTGCCATGAGTTATTTTCTTAAAATAGCTGTCAACTCGCGCTTTTATGGTAATATCTGTGCCAAATTGAAAAAGTACCCTAGATTGGTACTTGAAAAGGTTCCCTTGTATCAACGCTAAGGACATTGCAATAAACGCCGCAGAAAGTATCCAGCGACGTGTTATTAGGCAGGCGATACTTATCAAGGACGCCGGGATCAACCAAACAGTACTTGGCATCACAGGCCACCAAACGGCGCTAATCAGTACGAATGAATAGCAAAGTGGAACTGCGATGCTTGTTAACAGAGCCATGTTTTCCTATGCCAAGAAAGTTTATTAAACGTTTCATGCCTGATCACGAGATGATCAAAAAACAAAAGGCATTGAAAGTGTTCGGCAATGTCCTCTACAACCCGAACTTATGGTGCCTAAACCGTCGCTCTGCGGCAGGCGCATTTGCGGTTGGCCTGTTTATGGCGTTTGTACCACTACCAAGTCAAATGATCATGGCTGCTGGCCTTGCGATTCTATTTGGGGTGAACTTACCTCTATCTGTTGCTCTCGTTTGGATCAGCAACCCAGTTACCATGCCTGTACTGTTCTATTTCGCCTATAAAGTTGGCGCATTCTGTATGAACACTCCGCCGCAACCGTTCCATTTCGAATTATCGTGGCAGTACCTCTCTGAGCAAATGGCAACGATCGGTCCTCCGTTCCTACTCGGCTGCACAATTTGTGGTGTCGTGAGTGCGCTTGCCGGCTATTTCGGTATTCGTGGACTGTGGCGCTACTCTGTTGTTCGCAGTTGGCAACAGCGCTCCACACGTTAATTGGATAGCTTCCCTAGCGCAACGAGACTCGCTGGCTCTGTGAGTCAGGCAAAATGAAGTTGAAACTGATAAGTCAGACATCAATTAAAAACAGATAGCAACGAAAAAGGACCACATGATGTGGTCCTTTTTGTCTTTAAGACTGTGATAAAAATAAGTCAGTGATATAAAGTCACCGTCCAATTTGGATAACTACTTAGCACTGAGAACCGTAGCTGGGTTGAGTTGACTGGCTTTTGTAGCCGGATACCACGTCGCGATAAGACTGAGCAAGGTTGCAGTACCCGCTACCAATAACACGTCATTCCAAACCAGTTGTGATGGTAAAAAGTCAACAAAGTAAATGTCCCCAGATAAGAACTTATGCCCAAGTAGCTCCTCCAATGAAGAAATGATAGGCGTTAAGTTAAGCGCAACAACACTACCGATGACACCACCGACAACACTGCCTACTACTCCAGAGAATACCCCCTGCCAGACAAAAATCCTCTTTATCAAACCATCCGTCGCGCCCATAGTGCGCAGAATCGCAATTTCAGAGGCGCGATCTTTCACCGCCATCATGAGCGTCGAGACAATATTAAAACAAGCCACTCCAATAACCAGTACCATCACAAGATACATAATGGTTCTAACCAGCTGAATATCGCGATACAAAAAACCGTATTTTTGCTTCCAACTACGAAGATACACATACTCGTTAAGGGTGTTACCGACTTCACGCACCACTAATGGTGCATCAAACACGTTGTCTACTTTTATCGATACCCCCGTGACTCTGTCACCAAGTCGCGCATAACTTTGCGCATCTTCCAAAGGTACAATCGCCAAGCTATGGTCAATCTGACCGTTGAGCTCCAGTAATCCGGTTACTTTTACTCGAACACGTCTTGGAGATTGTACTTTGCTGGTATCGCCACTGGTTGGGATCATTAATGTGACGTAGTCTCCCACATCCACGCCCACTTGCTGTGCAACACCTTGACCTAAAATCACTTGTTGTTCGCCGGCTTTGAATTCAGACCACGCGGCTTGCGATACAAAGCTTGGCAATGTCGAGACTTGACTCTCAAGCTCAGGTGAAACGCCTCTCAATTCAACCGCTTTGAGTTGAGCACCTTTTTCCACCAGCGCCGTTAAGCGCACATAAGGCGCAGCCCCTTCGACTCGCGAGTGATTGAGCGAGGCATCAACGACATTTTGCCAGCCACTAATGGGCGCATTAACACCTTCAAACTCGCCATGGGCAATAACCGACAGCACTCGGTTTTTCAGCTCACGCTCAAAGCCGTTCATCGCTGACAGACCAATAACAATGACCGCAACGCCAACCGCAATTCCAACGATGGATGACATGGAAATAAACGAGACCATTTTGTTACGCTGCTTGGCTTTACTAAAGCGTTTGCCTATAAAAAACGATAATGACACGACTGCTCCTTACTTATGCGCCAACTGTCGTCGCAGTTGTAGCTGCGTTGACCAGCAGGCCATCTTGCATGTGCAGCTGTTTGTCCATTTTTGCTGCTAGCTCATTATCATGAGTGACCACCAAAAATGCCGTACCATATTCACGATTCAAGGTGCGCATCAGATCATAAATGGACAGCGCTGTTGTATGGTCTAAGTTACCCGTCGGCTCATCGGCGAGTACCAAATCTGGCTTGTTCACCAAAGCTCTAGCAATCGCGACACGTTGACGTTCACCACCGGATAGCTCAGAAGGACGATGCGTTAATCGGTGCCCAAGTCCCACCCGCTCCAAAAGGTCACTCGCCTCCTGACGTGCCTGACTAACCTTGACACCACCAATCAATAGCGGCATAGCAACGTTTTCGACAGCAGTAAAGTCACTCAACAGGTGATGAAATTGATACACAAAACCCAAGTGTTGGTTACGCAGCTTGGCTTGTTGATTTCCGCCCATTTCCAGCAATGACTGGCCAAGGAACTCTACACGTCCTTCGCTTGCTTCATCGAGCGCACCCAACACATGCAGTAATGTTGATTTGCCCGAACCGGATGAGCCAATAATCGATACCAACTCCCCTTTTTCAATATCGAAGCTCACTCCTTTTAGCACTTCCGTATCAACTGCGCCGTCGTGGTAAGTTTTACGAATGTTACGACACGCGATTAATGGATTACTCATATCTAAGGGCCTCTGCGGGTTTCACTGATGATGCTCGATAAGAAGGAAATAAGGTTGCGACTAAGCTGAGCAACACCGCACCAACCACAACAACAATAATTTGATACGGGTTAATCACCACAGGCAATTGACCACCAAAACTAAATAGGGCAACGCCCATCGCATCTAAGAGGCTATTGAGGTTGCTTGCAAGTAGCACACCGAGCAAGCCGCCCACGACCGCTCCCACTGCGCCACTACTCGCGCCTTGAACCATAAAGATAGCCAGCACCTGTCGATCATTCATCCCTTGTGTTTTAAGGATAGCCACCTCTGATTGCTTCTCCATCACTACCATAATCAGTGCAGAGATAATATTGAACGCAGCAACACCAATAATAAGTCCAAGCATTAGCCCCATCATGTTCTTTTCCATGCGCACAGCTTGGAACAGCTCCCCTCTTTGCTCTCGCCAATCACTCCAGCGCCAGCCTTCTGGCAGCGGTTTACTGCTCAGCTCCGAAACAACAAACGGGTCGTCAAAGAACAGTCGCCAGCCACTTGCCTCACCCGCTTTATAACGCATGAGTTTGGCAGCATCTGTAATATGGGTGACCACAAGCTGACTATCGACATCGGAACCCGTGCTGTAAAGTCCGGCAACCGTAAACATACGCTGACTAGGGATCCGCCCAAGAGGCGTGTACTGACTGGCGCTCGTGACCATCAAACGAACTTTGTCGCCCACTCGAACATCCAGCTCGCGCGCCAAGCTGTGACCCAGTAAAACTTGATACTTACCCGCGCTTAACCTTGCTAAGCTGCCACTGACGATTCGAGATCGAATTGGGTCATCACTGTCGGGCTCAATACCAATCATCATTGCTGCTGCAAGTCCTTGATGGCTTTGTAACACTGCTTCACTTCGAACAATAGGTACAGCTGGTTGGCTACTGGCATATTGTGATATCAACGAAGTTGGTTCTTCATCTATTGAGACGCGTCCTGAGTCGTGACTGACCACCGCTTGCGGTAGCACGCCCAAAATACGGCCTTTTAGCTGAGCCTCAAAGCCATTCATTACCGACAACACCGTTACCAGAGACAGCACACCAATGGTGATCCCTGCGGTAGACATATAGGAAACAAATCGACTGAACCGGTCGCCGGAGCGGCCTCTGAGATAACGCAATCCAATAAAAATTGGTAAGGGGTGAAACATAGTGTTCGCCATAGAAAGATAACTACTCGCTAATGTAACCAGAAAATTGTCAGGGTTGTAGCCCTGGATGTCATTTTCCTTTTAAATTACCGACTTTTGCCGAATTCATCGGCCGTTTTCTTGATAAGTAACGGATACGCAGAGATAATTAACAGATGTTGATTTAGGGAAAAACTATGCAGCACAACGACTTCTTTACCGTAAACGGACCGCTGAAAGCAAACATTGAACCACTCGCTATTGGCTCACAGCTTCCTGAATTAACGGACTATATTGCGGAAATCCCGCCTTCATTCGTTGCATCAAGCGAGTTCAGTCAGCTTGATCAAAAGACAGATGCCGCCCAGCACGAGCTTAACCAGCACAACCTAAAACATGTTGCTGAGCTGCTTGAACAACAAAATAGCAAGCTCAATTTGCTGCTCAACTACATGATCGCGCAGCAAGACGAACCGGAGCTCCGTTATATCACTAGAAGCTTTGGCGCCAGCCAGTTAAGCTACGTCAATAGCGACGCCTTGCAAGTTGGGCAATACGCCAAACTGAAACTGTTTTTAGATCATCCACCTTCTGGCGTCTATTGTTATGCTGAGGTTACTCAAGTAGATCCGCAAGACGACGGTTTCCTCATCACGCTTTCCTTTGTTCGTATTTTGGAAGAGCACCAAGACCTTCTTATTAAGGCAGCCTTACATCAGCAACAAAAACTGCTTCGTCAGCGCTCGTTAGATAGAGAAAACAATTAATCCATTATGAGTCATTCTCCACTACTTCCACTGAATGCCCCGCAAGGCAAAGGTGATAAAAAACATATCGGCAACCTGATTGGCGGCGCACTCGCGCTGTCTATCGGTGAGCACGCATTAGCCCATAACCAACACACCTTACTGGTGGTGCCGGATCCTCAGCTGGCGCTAAAGCTTCAAGGTGAGCTAGAGCAATTCTATCCCGGTGATGTTGCTCTCTTCCCAGATTGGGAAACGCTGCCTTATGATAACTTTTCACCCCATCAGGACATTATCTCTGACCGCATCGCTCGACTTTACGCCCTGCCTCAGCAAACTCATGGCATTACCATAGTGCCTGTGAGCACTCTGCTACAACGTCAAAGTCCGCGCGACTATCTGATGCAGCACACCTTAATGGTGAAAACAGGCGACCTGTTCTCTCTCGATAAGCTCAGAGTACAGCTCGAGAACTCAGGCTACCGCCATGTTGACCAAGTCTTTGGGCCGGGTGAATACGCTAGCCGCGGTTCCATTTTAGATCTCTACCCGATGGGCAGTTCTGCCCCTTATCGCATCGACTTTTTCGACGATGAGATCGATACCATTCGCACCTTCGATCCAGAAAATCAGCGCTCAATCGAAGACATTTCAGAGATCCGCCTGCTGCCAGCGCATGAGTTTCCGACTACCAAGGAAGCCATCGAAGAGTTTCGAACTCGTTGGCGTCATCAGTTTGATGCCCGACGCGAGCCTGAATCCATCTACATGCAAGTGACGAAAGGGACTTGGCCTGCGGGTATTGAATATTGGCAACCGCTATTCTTTGATCACACGGAAACCCTATTTGATTATGTCAGTGATGACGCACAGATCATCATGGTGGGAGAAGTAGAAACGGCCGTCGATAATTTCCTAACTGATGTCGATAGCCGTTACGAACAGCGTAAAATCGACCCACTTCGACCATTGTTAGCACCCAAAGAGCTGTGGCTAGAAAAGGATGAGTTCTTTAGCCGTCTTAAGCAATATCCACAGCTGCAATACCAGACGGATGCGATCGAAGAGAAAGCAGGACGCACCAATGCCCCTGTAGAGGCGCTACCGGACATTGCGGTAAAGCACCAGCTAAAAGAGCCGATGGCACAGATCCGTCAATTCACCGAGCAATTTAGCGGCAATATAGTCTTTTCAGTGGAATCAGAAGGTCGCCGAGAAGCGTTACTCGAGCTCCTACATCGTATTAAGCTTCGCCCTATTGAGCAGAGCAATCTGTCTGGAGCTCTGGCCAGTAATGAACGCTTCACACTGATCATCGGCCAATGCGAACATGGATTCCGCTACCAAGACCGCTTTGCACTTATCTGTGAAAGCGACATGTTGGGTGACCGTGTTATCCAACGCCGCAAGAAAGAAAAACGCTCGATAAACAGCGACACAGTAATTCGAAACCTCGCCGAGCTAAAACCCGGACAACCTGTCGTGCACATCGACCACGGCATTGGCCGCTATGTGGGCTTACAGACACTTGAAGCTGGCGGAATGACCACGGAGTATGTAACGCTTGAGTATCAAAACGATGCTAAGCTCTACGTGCCTGTTGCGTCGCTAAATCTTATTGGCCGATATTCTGGGGGCGCCGAAGAATCCGCACCGCTGCATAAACTTGGCGGTGAAGCTTGGACGAAAGCGCGCCGTAAAGCCGCTGAAAAAGTTCGAGACGTTGCCGCAGAGCTGCTTGATGTCTACGCGAAGCGCGAACTCAAACCTGGCTATAAATTCAAACTAGACCGTGACCAATACGCCACCTTTAAAGCAGGCTTCCCATTTGAAGAAACGGATGATCAAGCTCAGGCGATCAACGCGGTCATGTCGGATATGTGCCAACCAAAAGCAATGGATCGCCTAGTTTGTGGTGACGTAGGTTTTGGTAAAACAGAAGTGGCGATGCGAGCAGCCTTTGTCTCCACGGACAATGGCAAACAGGTTGCGGTTTTGGTGCCGACTACCCTACTCGCCCAGCAACACTTTGAGAACTTCCGTGATCGCTTCGCTAACCTGCCAATCCGAGTCGAAGTGCTCTCGCGCTTTAAGTCAGCCAAAGAACAAAAAGCGATTCTACAAGATGTCGCAGATGGCAAAGTCGATATCGTTGTGGGTACCCATAAGCTACTGTCCAGTGATATTCGATTCAAAGATTTAGGCCTGCTGATCGTTGATGAAGAGCACCGCTTTGGTGTCCGTCAAAAAGAAAAAGTAAAAGCAATGCGAGCGGATGTTGATATTCTGACACTGACCGCAACGCCAATTCCAAGAACACTGAATATGGCCATGAGTGGTATGCGAGACTTATCGATCATTGCCACACCACCCGCCAGACGACTGGCGATTAAAACGTTTGTGCGCCAAAGCGAAGACAGCGTGGTTAGGGAAGCGATTCTCCGTGAGATCATGCGTGGTGGTCAGGTCTACTTCCTACATAACCAAGTAGAAACCATCGAGAGGGTTGCCGCTGATCTTGAAAAGCTGGTTCCGGAAGCTCGTGTCACTGTCGCTCACGGCCAAATGCGCGAGCGCGAACTCGAGCGTGTGATGAACGACTTTTATCATCAACGGTTCAATTTGTTGGTGTGCACCACCATTATAGAAACCGGCATCGATGTTCCAACGGCCAACACTATCATTATGGATAGAGCCGATAACTTAGGTCTCGCGCAGTTGCACCAACTTCGTGGCCGTGTGGGTCGTTCACACCACCAAGCTTATGCGTATCTACTGACGCCCCACCCTAAAGCCATGACCAAAGATGCTATAAAGCGTTTAGATGCTATCGCTTCACTCGAAGACTTAGGCGCAGGCTTCACTCTTGCCACCCACGATCTAGAAATACGTGGTGCCGGTGAGTTGCTGGGTGATGAACAAAGTGGACAGATCCAGTCCGTTGGCTTCTCGCTGTATATGGAAATGCTAGAACAAGCGGTGGAAGCGCTTAAGGAAGGCCGAGAGCCTTCACTAGACGACCTACTACGTGAGCAAACCGAAGTTGAACTGCGGATCCCTGCGCTGCTCCCAGACGATTACATTCCAGACATCAACACCCGTTTGTCGATGTACAAACGCATTGCGAGTGTGGGCAACGAAGATGAACTTAACGAGCTTAAAGTCGAGCTTATTGATCGCTTTGGCCTGCTTCCTGATGCAGCGAAACACCTACTCGAAGTCGCCAAAATGAAGCTTCGTGGTGGCTCGCTGAAAGTGAAGAAAGTAGAAGCGCATGAGAAAGGCGGCTATATTGAGTTTTATCCAGACGCTGACATTAACCCAGCCTTCTTAGTTAAACTACTGCAAGCTCAACCAACCAAGTTTGCGATGGAAGGGCCAACCAAGTTTAAGTTTATGGAATCCTTAACCGATCGCCGTAAGCGCCTGAACTACTTAAACAGCATGCTTGATGAGTTTGAAGCCAATCGACTACCGGCGTAAACGACACAAGTTGAGCCTTGCCAAAACATAAAGCTGATGAATGGCACAAATTGTTTCGGCAACACTTTGTATTAATTGATATACTGGGTCCCACTCACCGACAGTGGCCATCAATGGAGAAACAATGAAAAAGCTGATCCCACTGCTACTCCTATTGGTCTCTATGCCAAGTTTGGCACAGAGACAATTTGACATAGAAGTGATCGTTTTTAAGCGCGCCGTCAATCCTGAAAAAGTGAATGAATCATGGCCAAACGATGTGGCAGACATTGACTTTAGTCGCGCCAGCTCTCTTAACGATGCGAGCTATCGCGCGTCGAAAAATGTCACCGTGTTACCGACAGCCTCTTTTCAGTTAAACGAAGAAGCCAATAAACTAAAGAACCATGCTGGTTACACCGTATTGCTGCACAAAGCATGGCGTCAAGGCGACAATGGTAAAGGCTCTGCACCTATTTTCCGACTTCGTGCAGGTAAGGATTACTCCACAGAGTTTTACTCCGATGGTTCTGAGAAAGGCAGGCTTAGCAACACAACATCACCTGTTGAAGGCGTAACCGAGCAAGCTATCGATAAACCGCTTTATGAGCTCGATGGAAAACTGCAGATTTACGTTCAGCACTACCTCTATGCCGAGGCGCAGCTTGACCTCAAATCACCAAGCACCAAACAAGTGATTGTTGAAACACCATTAAGCGAGGCTCCAGTTGAAATAACAAACGCTGACATAAACACAGAAACAACCACTGATGTCGCACAGCCAGATAGTAATGTTATCGCTGGTAACCTAGAAGCCATTGAGCCACAACGTGAAACATTGACCTTCTTGAAAGACTATCGCCTTGATCAAAAACGTCGTATGCGAAGTAGTGAAACTCACTATCTTGATCACCCTTTAATGGGAATGATCATTCAAGTTAGGCGCGTTCAAAACTAGTCGATACACATCCTTCTAGATACACTCTGTTTTAAAGACTCGCATTGCGGGTCTTTTTTATTTGATTTCCCCAACTCTCAAAAAGCTAACCGAGCTGTGAACTCACTCGCATAAACGTTTATACTCTGTCTATGAACGTCAATTACACTATATACACCAAGCGCTTATGCTTACGCCTGCTAACACCAGAACATGCACTACAGTTTGCAAAAGCGATCCAAACCTCACCGTCACTACATCAGTGGATTGATTGGTGCCACTCAAATTACACCGAAGAAGAAGCACTCGAATTTATCAGTGCCACACGGCTCAATTGGGTAAAAGCGTCGGCATTTGGCTTTGCTTTGTTTGACCGCGATAGTGAAGAGTTTCTCGGTATGGCCGCATTCAATGAATTTTATCATACCTTCAACATGGGAAGCCTAGGCTACTGGCTCAAGGATTCGGCGCAACATCGAGGCTACGCTCTAGAAGCGATGGACGCGATTATTGAATTCGCCTTTGCTCACCTACTCCTTACTCGCTTAGAGATTGTCTGTGACCCGGACAACTCGCCTAGTCACAACCTTGCGGAGCGTTTGGGTGCCACCTTCGAATGTATCGCGCAGAATCGCTACATCTTTAACGGCAAACCGAAAACAGGAATGGTCTACTCTATTACGCCAAACACCCGCAGGACATAGAGCTAACTTCAATTAGGGTCTTATTTTATTGGTCAGATTCGAAACAAAAAAAAGGAAGCTTGCGCTTCCTTTTTTCGTTCAATTTGGATTGAGCTGATTAGCCGTGGTTACGAATCCACTCATCCATGTCTGTTTTCAGGTTGTCAGACTTAGTACCGAAGATAGCTTGAACACCACCAGATACTACAACTACACCTGCTGCACCAAGTTTCTTAAGCTTGTCTTGGTCAACGATTTCAGTGTCTGCTACAGCAACACGTAGACGTGTGATACATGCATCTAGACCAGTGATGTTAGCTTTACCGCCAAACGCTGCAACGAGTTCACCAGCCATTTCGTTACCAGAAACTGCTGCACCTGCTTCTTCAGTTTCGTCTTCACGACCTGGAGTCTTAAGGTCCATTGCAGTGATTACTGTGCGGAATACGAAGTAGTAGATTGCTGCGTATACTAGACCAACACCGATCATCAGGCCAAGCTTCTGAGAGTTACCAGACAGAACTAGGAAGTCGATTAGACCGTGTGAGAATGAAGTACCGTGTACAAAACCTAGAGTGTTTGCAACAACGTATGCAGAACCAGCTAGTAGAGCGTGAATTCCGTATAGTACTGGAGCTACGAATAGGAACGAGAATTCGATTGGCTCAGTGATACCTGTTAGGAACGATGTTAGAGCAGCAGAAGCCATGATACCCATAACTTTCGCGCGGTTCTCAGGCTTAGCACAGTGTGCAATAGCGATTGCAGCAGCTGGTAGACCGAACATCTTGAACATGTAACCACCCGCTAGCTGACCGAAGCCATTACCAGCAGCACGAGACGCTTCGTCTGCAACTAGGTAACAAGTTAGTACGCCGTTTTGAGTTTCGCCTGCAGCGTTAACACAAGTACCTGCTTCGAAGAAGAATGGTACGTTCCAAACGTGGTGTAGACCGAATGGGATTAGAGAACGCTCAACAACACCGTAGATACCGAATGCTAGTTGTGGGTTTTGCTCTGCAGCCCAGTGAGAGAATGCACCGATAGCAGCACCGATTGGTGGCCATACGATAGATAGGATGATACCTAGTGCAATCGCAGTGAAACCAGTGATGATTGGCACAGCACGCTTACCAGCGAAGAAGCCAAGGTACTCTGGAAGTTGGATTTTGAAGAAACGGTTGAATGCCCAAGCAGCAACACCACCGACAAGGATACCACCTAGTACACCTGTATCGATTTTCTCAACGCCCATAACACCAGCCATAACGCTAAGCGTTGCAGTCATGATGCCGTAACCAACGATAGCAGCTAGACCTGCAACACCGTCGTTGTTAGTGAAGCCAAGTGCTACACCTACAGCGAATAGCAACGCCATTTGGCCGAATACTGAGCCACCAGCTTGTTCCATAAGGTTAGAAACCACATCTGGAATAAAGCCAAGGTTGGCAGCACCTACCCCAAGTAGAATACCTGCAACTGGTAGCACTGATACTGGTAGCATCAGAGACTTACCAACTTTTTGCAGGTTAGCAAAAAGGTTCTTAAACATGTTTATGCTCCTGATAAAGTTATTAGTATTTATGGGCTCTAACGGCACACCCCCGTAGCCTAAATGTTAGCACCCATAGAAAATGTAACCACGATTCGAATTATATTTTCTGCCTCTAAATATATCTTGATGGCACTCAAGGTTTCTACACACTTACGAAATTTAGTTTCAAAACTACGTATGGATCACGTTTCGAATCGGCTTGTGTAATGGTTTTCAACCACCTCAAGCAATTGATATATATGTATATTATATTTATATCAATTAATTTCACTGAGTGAATAAAATAGGCTTCTAAGTTATTTTACGTAACATAATTACAGTTTGTGCAGAATCACCTCTTTTTTCTCAACAGAAATCGTTAACATTAAGTTTATTTGAACTTTTCAATTTTTTTCGACAAAAAAGGTGAAAATTGCGCACTTAATGAGCACATGTGCCAAAATTGTTATTTCCTATCTCAAAAAAAGATTGTGATAATTTTTGGTGGTTTTTTCAGCAACCTCAGACAATGACACCCCTTTTAGCTGCGCAATGTAAGCGGCAACTTCGACAACATAGGCTGGTTGGTTCTCTTTTCCGCGGTGTGGAATAGGAGCAAGGTAAGGTGAATCCGTTTCAATGAGCAGACGTTCTAACGGCAATTGTCTCACTACTTCTTTGAGCTCTTTCGCCTGTCTGAAGGTAACAATTCCCGAAATCGAGATGTAAAAACCCAGTTCCATCGCAGCTTGCGCAAAAGGCAAGTCTTCCGTAAAGCAATGAATCACACCGCCACAACGCTCCGCATGTCCATTTCTTAGAATATCTAGGGTATCTTGGCGCGCATTACGAGTATGAATGATGAGTGGTTTGTTCACGTCAACCGCGACTTCGACTTGCTGCTCAAAGCGACGTTTCTGAAGCTCTGCAGTCTCAGGTTGGTAATGATAATCCAAACCGGTTTCACCAACTGCCACAACACGTTTGTCCGCCACATAACGCTTAAACTGCTCCAAACAGAAGTCACTTTCAACATCTAAAGGATGAACGCCACAAGATGCCTTAATTTGCGGATAGGGCTTGATCAGCTCCATCATTGCAGGAAAAGAGTCCAACGTAACGCCAACGGACAAAAGCTGTTCTACGTTCGCGGCTTTGGCTTTATTGAGTACGTCCTGAATACCATCGTGCAACTCATCGTAGTTGAGTTTATCAAGATGACAATGTGAATCTACAAACATAATAATTTACTTAATTAACTATGAAAAATTGGAGGAAAACTGAGGTGATATGCTGTTTAGCGGTCTTGGTCTCTCAGATAGAGTAGACCAAAACCATGTTCAAGGTTAGAACGAGACGAAAATTAACGAACTAAAAACGATATAACCAGTTAGTGACCATGAGTTCGATATTTAGACCACTAGATGCCGAAAGCTGATATTTGAGCTCAGCCAGCGCCTGTGCTTGTTGGAACAAGGTCTGATAGTCGAAGTGTGCTGCTAACTGCTTCGCCTCTGCAGTTATCGTGTCATCATTGACACCGAGCGCATGTTTCTGTGCACTCGCCAACACAAGCCACAGCCAAGAGAGCTGAACATCGACAGCAACATCACTCTTTACCAAATTAGTGGTCAAAGACGACACCTCCGTTTGAGCATTCGTTACTACTTGGATAAATGACTCAAGTAAACCATCGAAAACTTTCTCATGATTTTCTTCAAGGAAAGCTTTCATCACTAAAGGCTCACTCTGACATAGATAAGCAACCCGAGGTGATACCTTTTTGTTGAGTTGCTGCCCTACCCATTCGCAAGCCACCTGTTGTGTCGGTGCAGCAATTTGCCAGACTTCACAGCGACTTCTTATCGTTGGTAACAAACGTTGCGTATTATCCGTTGAGAGGATAAACAAACAGGCGCTAGGCGGTTCTTCGAGCGTCTTCAGCAACGCATTGGCCGCAGAGGCATTCATTCGTTCGGCCTGAGGAACCACAATCACACGATAGCCCCCAAACTGGGAGGACTCCAGCGCCCACTTATTAGCTTGGCGGATCTGCTCAACAGAAAGTGTCTTCTTATCCTTTTCTGGCAGCACCACATGCACGTCAGGATGAGACTCCGAACCTACTAAGCTACAAGCATGGCAAAATCCACATGGCTCAGAGGCATCGTTTTCACACATCAAACCACTTACATAGCGATCTATCAATGCTTGAGGAGCTAAGCCTAGTCGCGCTTGTAATAGCATCGCGCCTGGAATGTGCGCTCGCTCTAGATTGGATTTGAGCTGCTTCCAAGTCGCCGTTTGCCAAGGATACGCCTGCATAACCTTCCCTACTGCTGTGCTAACCAAGCTCTTACCGCTTGGCGAATATCCGCTTGAACCGAATCGATCTCTTGACTGGCATCAATCGTCACAATGCTCGAATCCTCACTCGCTAGATTCAAGTATCGTTTACGCGTACGCTCAAAAAAGCTGATGTCCATTTTTTCGATGCGATCCAATTCACCACGTCCACGAGCGCGCTCAAGACCAAGGCGTGGCTCAATGTCCAAATACAAAGTAAAGTCAGGCTTGAAACTTCCCAAAGCGATCTGTTTGAGCGACGACATGATGTCTGCATCAATTTGACGACCACCGCCTTGATACGCCTGTGAAGATAGATCATGACGATCCCCAACCACCCATGCGCCCTTTTCCAGCGCTGGCTTAATGACGATTTCTACAAGTTGAATACGAGCGGCATACATCAAGAGTAACTCTGAGCGATCTTGCAGCGCCTCACCGGCCTGTTCTTCTTTCACCAAAGCACGCATTTTTTCCGCCAGCACGGTACCACCCGGCTCGCGAGTGTTCTCAATGTGTTCAATGCCTGCTGCCTTTAGTTCTTCGCTCAGGACGTTGATCGCAGAGCTTTTACCAGCGCCTTCGAGGCCCTCAATAACTATGAATTTACCTTGAATCATTTTCGACTTCTTAACTGTTTTAAATACTGTTGAACCGCGCGATTGTGGTCGCGTAGATTCTTTGAAAACACATGGCCACCCGTGCCACTGGCAACAAAATAGAGGTAGTTGCTGTCTTCAGGATTCACTGCCGCCATGATAGACGCTTTACCTGGCATTGCAATCGGCGTTGGTGGCAGCCCATTGATAACATAGGTATTGTAAGGCGTACGTTCGCGAAGATCTTTCTTACGAATATTGCCATCGTATCTGTCGCCCATGCCGTAAATGACGGTTGGGTCAGTTTGAAGACGCATGCCTTTGTTCAAACGGTTGACGAACACTGATGCGACACGTTCACGCTCAGACGGAACCGAGGTCTCTTTTTCAATGATTGAGGCTAAAATTAGCGCTTCGTACTGATTTTTTAACGGCAGTTTCTCTTGTTTCTGCTCCCAGCTCGCATTGAGTATTTTTTCAAGCTTGCTGTTAGCACGTTTTAAGATATCCAGATCACTATCACCAACCGAATAATGATACGTCTCTGCAAGGAATAAGCCTTCAAGCTTTTCATGTTCAATACCTAAAACCTTGGCAATTTCAGCCTCTGTCATTTCCTCTGTCACATGCTCTAAATGCTCAGCAGTTTCGAATTGCTGGCGCCACTCTTTGAACGTTGAGCCTTCGATAAAGGTAATAGCGAGTTGATACTCCTGCCCATGGATAATTTCACTTATGGCCTGCTCGAAATTCATACCAGGTTTAAGCTCAAAAGTGCCGACTTTAATCTGAGTGAGCTCTGGATAGAAGCGACGAATCAATGGCTCGAAGTCTGTTGGTTCGATCCATTGATTGCTGACGAATTTACCTATTATTGTATTGAGGCTATTCCCACGCTGAATCGTCACCAACTCCGGTTGTTCGATATTGAGCGGTTGCGTAATAAATGTCTCAACACTGTTCTTTACATATACAAAGCCGCCAGCAGCTATCGCACATAACACGATGACGAGTAATACAAACTTCTTTAGCACAGACTTAACTTCTCCTGGATCTGTTTTGTTAGTGAGCCTCTTAAAAACTCAACTTCCCTAATTTTAATGACGGGCGCAACCCCTAGAATACAATTGGTAACGAAAACCTCATCAGCCTCTAAAAGAGTCTCTAGACCAAATTGACCAATAGTCACGGTATAGCCTAGCGAGTTCATCGCTTCAAGCACTTGTTCGCGCATAACACCGGAAACACCCGCAAGCGAAAGATCGGGAGTAAACACTTGCTGAGACTTAACCCAAAACAGATTTGCCATTGTGGTTTCAATGACATTCGCTCCCAAATCGAGGACGATGCCATCCATATAGCCAGCATCTTCTACATTAGATTTCGCTAGAATTTGTTCGAGTCGGTTATTGTGTTTCAAGCCCGCCAATAATGGACTGTGCCCTAACACCACGTTTGAAACCGTCAGTTCGACACCATTTTGTCGGAGTTCGTTATATTTCCCCGGATATTCAAAGCAGCTTACCGTGACAAAGGGACCATGATTAACCTTGGCGCTGTAGCCTCGACCACCTTCTCCTCGACTGACGTGCAGCTTGATGCCTGCTTGTGGATCAGGCAGCGCTCGGCTTTCAATATCGTCACGTAAGGTGTTCCAATCTACGGGAGCAATACGCAATGCTTCGAGCGCCTGTTCCATACGCTTCACGTGCTGCGCCCACAGCTGAAGTTTGCCATCTCGCGTCAAGATCGTTGTAAAGCAGCCGTCACCGTATTGAAAACTTCTGTCACTTACCGAAATCCTTTCGATAGGCTGACCATCGCGCCAATGCATACTGTTCCCTTAAAATAACAAAACGGCTCAATGCTAAGCATCAAGCCGTTTAAATACAAGTCTCTTATCTCAGTGAGTAGAGTTTACATCTTTTTAAAGATAAGTGAGCCGTTTGTACCGCCAAAACCGAACGAGTTACACAGTGCGTATTCCATTTCCACTTTGCGCGCAGTATGTGGGACTAGGTCCACATCGATCTCTGGGTCTGGATTATCTAGGTTAATCGTTGGTGGCACGATTTGGTCAACCAAAGACATGATCGTGATGATCGCCTCAGCAGAACCCGCAGCACCAAGAAGGTGACCTGTCATTGATTTTGTTGACGATACCAATACTTTCTTCGAGCCTTCTTCACCAAGTGCACGTTTAATGCCTTTGATTTCAGCCACGTCACCCGCAGGTGTTGACGTACCGTGTGCGTTTACATAGCCAATTTGTTCGCCAGTAAGACCTGCATCACGAAGTGCCGCTTCCATTGCTAGTGCGCCACCAGAACCATCTTCGCTTGGAGATGTCATGTGGTAAGCGTCACCGCTCATACCAAAGCCAACAAGCTCTGCGTAGATCTTAGCACCACGTGCTTTCGCGTGCTCGTACTCTTCCAGTACGATCATACCCGCGCCATCACCTAGTACGAAACCGTCGCGATCCACATCCCAAGGACGTGATGCTTTTTGTGGCTCATCGTTACGAGTCGACAACGCTTTAGCGGCACCAAAGCCAGCCATACCTAGTGGTGTAGACGCCTTCTCAGAACCGCCCGCAACCATAGCTTCCGCATCGCCGTATGCGATCATGCGCGCTGCATGGCCGATGTTATGCAAACCTGTAGTACACGCTGTTGAAATAGCGATGTTAGGACCACGTAACCCAGCAAGAATAGAAAGTTGGCCAGCAACCATGTTTACAATAGTCGAAGGAACAAAGAAAGGACTTACGCGACGAGGGCCTTTCGATACCAACGCTTGATGTCCCGCTTCGATGAGGTCAAGACCGCCAATACCAGAACCAATCGCAACACCGATACGGTGCTGGTTTTCTGGTGTGACTTCTAGACCAGAGTCTTTAAGAGCGTGCATACCTGCCACGATGCCGTACTGGATAAACAAATCCATTTTCTTAGCATCTTTTTTAGACACGTACTCACTGCCGTCAAAGTCTTTAACTAAGCCTGCGAAACGAGTTGAGAAATCGGTTGTATCGAAATGTTCAATATTTACGATACCACTCTTGCCCTCAAGAAGGGCTTTCCATGAAGATTCTACGGTGTTGCCTACCGGTGACAACATACCCATGCCAGTGACAACAACACGACGCTTGGACACGATTTTTTCTCCGGGATATTTGTGATTCTATTTTGAAAGGATAGAAGACGTTTTAAAAAAACACAGGCGGCCATGGTGGCCGCCTAGAAAGAGATATTACTGAGCGCTGTTTACGTAGTCGATAGCAGCTTGAACAGTAGTGATCTTCTCAGCTTCTTCGTCAGGAATCTCAGTGTCGAATTCCTCTTCTAGAGCCATTACTAGCTCAACTGTGTCTAGAGAGTCAGCACCTAGATCGTCAACGAAAGAAGCTTCGTTTTTAACTTCTGCTTCGTCTACACCTAGCTGTTCAACAATGATTTTCTTTACGCGTTCTTCGATGTTGCTCATTTTAATTTTCCTTTACAGATTTCGCTCTATGCGATGTTTCCGTAGTTTATTCGAACTGTTGAAAGTTGCAAGGGGGTCCTTGCTGGTCAAACCACAATTTTAGCGAATTTAACCGAAATTCAGCACATTTTTGACTTAAATCATGCACAAATGTTGCACAGATCAAACCATGTACATGCCACCATTTACGTGAAGAGTCTCACCTGTGATGTATGCCGCTTCTGGCGATGCAAGAAATGCAACAGCTGAAGCGATTTCACGAGGGTCACCCAAACGGCCAGCAGGTACGTTCGCTAGTGTAGCAGCTCGTTGCTCATCATTCAGTGCTTTTGTCATGTCTGTTTCAATAAAACCAGGTGCAACTGTGTTTACTGTTACACCACGTGAAGCCACTTCACGTGCCATAGACTTGGTAAAGCCGATAACGCCTGCTTTTGCCGCTGCGTAGTTTGTTTGACCTGCGTTACCCATAGTACCCACAACAGAGCCTACGTTGATAATACGGCCTTGACGTTTCTTCATCATGCCACGTAGAACGGCTTTAGATAGGCGGAAGATAGACGTTAGGTTAGTGTCCATGATATCCGTCCACTCATCGTCCTTCATACGCATAAGAAGGTTGTCACGAGTGATACCAGCGTTGTTAACTAGAATGTCGATAGCACCGAATTCTTCGTTAATTTGCTTTAGAACGGCTTCGATTGAGTCGGTATCTGTCACGTTAAGTGCTAGACCTTTGCCATTCTCACCTAGATATTCGCTGATTGCTGCTGCGCCGTTCTCTGACGTAGCTGTACCAATTACCTTTGCACCGCGCTCTACCAGTAGCTCAGCGATTGAGCGACCAATACCACGGCTTGCACCTGTTACTAGGGCAATTTTGCCTTCAAGGTTCATCATTATTGGATTCCTTTTTATTTTGCAGCTTCAAGTGACGCAGCGTCGTTGACTGCTGCAGCACTCAATGTCTTCACGATACGCTTAGTTAGACCGGTTAGAACTTTACCTGGACCAAGTTCTAGCAGTTTCTCTACACCTTGCTCGCTCATCTTCTCTACACCTTCAGTCCAGCGAACTGGGCTGTGTAGCTGACGTACAAGTGCGTCTTTAATTTTTGCAGGATCAGTCTCTGCTGCCACATCAACGTTGTTGATAACTGGAACAGATGGCGCGTTGAATTCAATCGCCTCTAGAGCAACGGCTAGCTTCTCTGCTGCTGGTTTCATCAGCGCACAGTGAGAAGGCACCGACACAGGAAGAGGAAGCGCACGTTTCGCACCTGCTTCTTTACACAATGCACCTGCACGCTCAACTGCCGCTTTGTTACCGGCAATGACAACTTGACCTGGTGAGTTGAAGTTGACTGGAGAAACCACTTCACCTTGCGTTGCTTCTTCACACGCTTTAGCAATAGATTCATCATCTAGACCGATGATTGCGTACATAGCGCCAACACCTGCTGGTACGGCTTCTTGCATTAGCTGACCGCGTAGCTCAACAAGCTTAATGGCTTCTTTGAAATCAATAACACCTGCACAAACTAGCGCAGAGTATTCACCTAAGCTGTGGCCTGCAACCAGTGCTGGCTGAGCAAGACCTTGCTCTTGCCATACACGCCAAATTGCAACAGAAGAAGCGAGCAATGCTGGCTGTGTACGGTGTGTCTGATTAAGATCTTCAACAGGACCATTTTGAACCAGTGCCCAAAGGTCGTAACCTAGTGCATCTGATGCTTCTGCAAATGTCGCTTTCACGATCTCATGTTGCTCGCCTAGCTCTGCAAGCATGCCAACTGTTTGTGAACCCTGACCTGGGAACACGATTGCAAAATTACTCATCGTTATTTCCTTAAACAACGCAATCTATGACTTTTATACCGTTTGGTTTGGGCGGAGTTAGAAGCGTACGAGCGCCGAACCCCAAGTAAATCCACCACCAAACGCTTCTAACAACAGGTTTTGTCCACGCTTAATTCGGCCATCACGCACGGCTTCATCGAGTGCGGTCGGTACCGTAGCGGCTGACGTGTTACCGTGACGATCAAGTGTCAGTACAACTTGATCCATCGACATGCCAAGTTTCTTCGCTGTCGCGGCAATAATTCGATAGTTCGCTTGATGAGGCACTAGCCAGTCGAGATCGTCTTTACTCATCCCATTGGCTGCCAGTGTGTCTTTCACCAATTTAGATAGCTGGGTTACCGCTACCTTAAAGACTTCGTTGCCTGACATGTTAAGCCATTTATCTAGCTCACCACCACGTACTGGCATTTCAAGGCTAAGCAAATCGCCAAAGCGGCCATCTGCATAAAGATGTGTCGAGATAATTCCTGGCTCTTCGCTTGCGCCAAGAACCACGGCGCCCGCAGCATCGCCAAACAAAATAATAGTAGAGCGATCAATCTCTTCAACAGTTTTTGATAGACAATCTGAACCGATCACCAATACGTTTTTACACATACCTGAGCGGATATGCTGATCGGCCACTGACAACGCATAAACAAAGCCAGTACATGCTGCCGCCATATCGAATGCAGGGCAACCTTGAATACCAAGTTTTGCTTGAACTTGACACGCAGACGACGGAAACGCGTGGCTGCTGCTTGTTGTGGCAACAATGATCAGATCGATATCGTTTTTATCGATACCTGCCATTTCAATCGCTTTTAGCGACGCTTCATAGCCCATATCCGCGACGGTTTCGTCTTCGGCGGCAATGCGACGCTCTTTAATTCCTGTGCGAGTGACAATCCATTCATCTGTTGTGTCTACCATTTTCTCTAGATCGGCATTGGTGCGGATCTGAGATGGCAGGTAGCTGCCCGTACCTAAAATTTTGCTATACATGAAGACTAATACTGCCTCTCGAGTAACACTGCTTCTAGACGATCGCTTATTTGGTTTGGCACTTGGCGCTTAACCTCGTGAACCGCTTCGCCTATCGCATTAACAAGCGCCGAAATATCAGCGCTTCCGTGGCTTTTTATGACAATGCCGCGCAATCCTAACAAACTTGCCCCGTTATACTGGTCGGGGTTCAGTGCTTTTACTTCACTTAACATGTCAGAAAACAGTAGTCTGGCCAACCATCCCTTGATAGTTGACGTGGCTAATTTGGCTTTGAGTTTGCCCAAGACAAACTGTGCAGTTCCTTCGCAAGCTTTCAGTGTGGTGTTACCAACAAATCCATCGCAAACAATAACATCGGCACAATCGCTCAGTAACTCGTTGCCTTCGACGAATCCAATATAGTTAATGGATGGGCATTGTGTCAGCATTTCTGAGCAACGTTTAACCAGATCATTACCCTTAATTTCTTCGGCACCAATATTGAGAATGGCAACACGAGGGCTACGTCCTAAATGCTGCTGTGCAAGTGCACTGCCCATAACGGCAAATTGGAATAAAGAGTCTGCGTCAACCGACGCGTTTGCGCCTAAGTCTAACATCCAGGTTTTTGCACCGGATTTGGTTGGCAGCGCTGAAACAAGGGCTGGTCTATCAATACCGGGAAGAAGTTTGAGGCGATAGCGTGACAACGCCATTAAAGCGCCAGTATTCCCCCCACTAACACACGCATCTGCATGCTCTGATTCAACCAAATCAAGGGCAATACGCATCGATGTATCGTGACTGTTTCTTAAGGCGAAGGACGGCTTTTCGGAATTCGAAATGACTCGGTCACTATGCATCACCTCAAGACGAGGGCTGCATTGGTAACCTAACTGTTTGAGTTGCGTGTTTATTGACGGCGCGTCGCCGACAAGCACCACTTTTAGCTCTGGGAAATGCGACAGTGCCTGCACGGCGGCAGGCACTGTTACGGAAGGACCGAAGTCCCCGCCCATTGCATCAAGTGCAACGGTTATATTATGCAAAGGTCAACCTTACTTGTTGATAACCTTTTTGCCACGGTAGTAACCGTCAGCAGTCACATTGTGACGTAGGTGAGTTTCACCTGAAGTTGCGTCTACAGATAGTGCAGCTGAAGTTAGCGCATCATGTGAACGACGCATGCCACGCATAGAACGTGACTTCTTGCTTTTTTGTACGGCCATGGACCCTACTCCTATGTTAGTAATTTAAACGTCAGTAACTTTGTTACTCACGCTTTAAGCTCTTTAAAACATCAAATGGATTTGGCTTTTCTTCTGGAACCTCTTCCGGAATATCTCCAAACACCATGTTGTTTGAGTCAACGCTACAGTCTGCTGTATCGTGCATTGCGACTTGAGGCAGGTTTAAGATGAACTCGTCTTCAACTAGTTGTATGAGATCGACCTCACCGTACTCATTAAGATCTACCAAATCATAATCTTCCGGTGCTTCCTCTTCACTCTTCTCACTGTAATAAGGAGTATAAGTGAATTGGACTTCACACAAGTGTGTGAAAATCTCATTACAACGCTGACATTCCAAATCAACTTCGATGTTAGCTTTACCAGAGATAACAACAAGTCGCTGTTCATCATGCCCAAAGGACAATGTCACTTCAGCATCGCGTTTTACGCTACTAACTGACTCGTGCAAACGCTTAAAAAGGCTAACTTGGATGATGCCATCATAGTCGAGTCTTTTTTGTGCCGTCTTACCCGGGTCAACACTTCGCGGTATTTTTACCTTTTGCATAGGGCGCGAATATTATCTTCCAAAACGGATTTAGTCAAAGAAAAAGGCGAAAAAGTTGTACTTTTTTTGCCTACAGATTAAGAATCTATCAATATGTCTAGAAACTGCAATTATGATAGAAAAACTGAACCGAAAATGAAATCCATAAGACTCATTTTAGCCTCAACTTCTCCGTATCGTGCCGAGCTATTGGCAAAGCTAGGTCTACCCTTTGAGGCCATTGCTCCGCAAGTTGATGAAACCGCCCATTCTGATGAGTCAGCCATGCAGCTGGTTCAACGTCTGGCTGAACAAAAAGCACGTGCACTGCAAAACGAGTCCAACGCGCTCGTTATTGGCAGTGACCAAGTCTGTGTTATCGACGGCCAAATTATCGGTAAACCGCTAAATCGCGAAACAGCGATTGCCCAGCTTAGCCAGCAAAGTGGCAAAACCATCCGTTTCTTCACCGGCCTCGCTGTTGTCAATACCAACTCCGGTGAGTGTAACGTCACTGTCGATACCTTCGATGTGACTTTTAGAACACTTAGCCGGGCGCAGATTGAGCGTTACGTTGATCTTGAGCAACCTTATTACTGTGCCGGCAGTTTCAAAAGCGAAGGACTTGGCATTAGCCTATTTAGCGCGTTAGAAGGAAAAGATCCCAACACATTGGTGGGTCTGCCCTTAATCGATTTAGTGAGTATGCTCGATGAACATGGGTTCTCACCTTTAGGATAGTTTCAGCGCTAATTTATCTCAGAGCTCAGAAAAGCGAAGCCAACTCGGCTTCGCTCATCAATGAAACAAACTAACCTCAAGACATCGTCTTAAGCTTATCCAACACCTTTTGAAGCTTAGGCTCCATTTCGGCGTGGATTTCCATTCGCTCTTCTTTACCTGGATGGGTGAAAATAATATTCGCAGCATGCAGGAACAAACGATCCAACCCTGCTTTGGCAGTGTACGCATCAAAGCGGCGATCACCGTAACGGTCGTCCCACGCAATGGGGTGACCTGTATATTGTGTATGAACACGTATTTGGTGAGTACGCCCAGTAATCGGACTTGCCTGAATTAACGTCGCTTGCTCAAAAGCCGTCAGTACTTTGAATCGCGTTTCTGATGACTTACCGTTAGGGTTCACTCTAACAATGCTGTTCACTTCATTTTTAAGAAGTGGCGCTTTGACGACCTTACAGCTTGGCTTCCACTTGCCCATCACCAAAGCATAGTAATACTTCTGTACCGTCTTCTCACGGAACTGAGCTTGAAGATGGCGCAGCGCAGAGCGTTTTTTCGCCACCAATAAAATACCAGACGTGTCGCGGTCGATTCGGTGTACCAGTTCAAGAAAACGAGCCTGTGGTCGCAACGCGCGCAACGCTTCGATAGCGCCAAACTTTAAGCCGCTGCCACCGTGAACGGCCAGTCCAGAAGGTTTATTAAGGATCAGCATGTGATCATCTTCATAGATGATCTGAGATTCCAGCTCAGCAACACGATTTAGGTTGGTATTGAGAGGCGCTTCTTGCTCTTTTTCTTCCAACGTAACAGGCGGGAT
The DNA here is from genome assembly GCF_059412285.1 of Vibrio sp. CB1-5. NCBI lineage: Bacteria > Pseudomonadati > Pseudomonadota > Gammaproteobacteria > Vibrionales > Vibrionaceae > Vibrio > Vibrio sp. CB1-5. Next base: position 50,340 of record NZ_JBJHPB010000027.1, read on the forward strand.
ACGAACCAAATCACCCGGTTGCAATTTGTACTCAGCCTTAACGCGCTTTTTGTTGACCCGCACTTCGCCCTTGCGCACGATTCGATACACAACACTTTTAGGGATGTTCTTAAGTTGGTTACGCAAAAAGTTATCAATGCGTTGACCAGCCATATCGTCATCGATATCGACGAATTGGACTTTTGTTCTAATTTCACTCATTTCGCTATTATAACACTCAAAGTATCAAGAAAAGAACGCTTTCTATTTCCCTATCCAATTCGGAAACTTGTGAACTGTGCCAAAACCGACGAAGTAGTAGTGGCTGGACAAGTTGTGGATAAATTTTAACCAGGATTAGAGCCAATTTCACAACCTTCTAATTTTGGCGATTAAAATCAGTACATTAACCGTACAGAGCGCGCAAAATCTTGGTTTTTTTCTGTGGTTTACACTAAAGCTGATTGCTGATAATTCGTTGCGCTGCTATAGTTCACAGCTGCACTGGGTAATTAGAATCGATTTACCATTTATCGCTATTATCCTTGAGCAATTATATCTTGAGTAGACCGCTTAGTATTGAAACGCAGCAACTGGCATAAGACGTTGATAGCTAAGTCTTCCTTGTCGCCTACTCACGTACTCGTGTTTGAGTAATACCGCTAGATACGCGGATCACACAGCCTCAGCCTTGTGTGATGACTGTAGTGCCCACGAGCATCCCTTCCAGCCGGGAGGCTGCATTAAATAAAGCCATGGGATCAGGCACCGCGAGTTACGAAACCTGTGACAAGAGCAATGATGAAAACAAAGAAAATACAACGAGAATTTCTGTAATGAAAAGAATGTTAATTAACGCAACTCAAAAAGAAGAGTTGCGTGTTGCTTTGGTTGACGGCCAAAAGCTTTTCGATCTTGATATCGAAAGTCCTGGTCATGAGTCAAAAAAAGCAAATATCTACAAAGGACGTATCACTCGAGTTGAGCCTAGCCTAGAGGCCGCTTTCGTTGACTACGGTGCCGAACGCCACGGTTTCCTCCCTCTTAAAGAAATTGCAAAAGAATACTTCCCAGAAGGTTATACCTATCAAGGTCGCCCAAGCATCAAAGATGTATTGAGCGAAGGCCAAGAAGTGATCGTGCAAGTTGAAAAAGAAGAGCGTGGCAGCAAAGGCGCTGCTCTGACAACGTACATCTCTCTAGCAGGTAGCTACTTAGTTCTAATGCCAAACAACCCTCGCGCCGGCGGTATTTCTCGTCGCATCGAAGGTGAAGAGCGTACTGAACTAAAAGCTGCACTGAGTACTCTTGAACTGCCACAAGGTATGGGTCTTATTGTCCGTACTGCAGGCGTTGGTAAGAGTGCAGAGGAACTTGAGTGGGACTTACGTTTCCTACTGAACAACTGGGAAAACATCAAAGGTGCTGCAGACCAAAACCCTGCACCATTTTTGATCCACCAAGAAAGTAACGTGATTGTGCGCGCTCTGCGTGACTATCTACGTCGCGATATCGGTGAAATCCTTATTGATAGCAACACTATCTATGAGCGTGCTCGCCAGCATATCCAATTGGTACGCCCAGACTTCGTTAATCGTGTTAAAAAGTACGACAGCGAAATACCATTGTTCAGCCACTACCAAATTGAAAGCCAAATCGAATCTGCATTCCAACGCGAAGTGCGCCTACCTTCAGGTGGTTCAATTGTTATCGACCCAACAGAGGCACTTACCTCTATCGATATCAACTCAGCGCGCGCAACCAAAGGCAGCGATATCGAAGAGACGGCACTGAATACCAACCTAGAAGCAGCAGATGAAATTGCACGTCAATTGCGTCTTCGTGACCTAGGCGGTCTAGTGGTTATCGACTTCATTGATATGACGCCAGTTCGTCACCAACGTGAAGTTGAAAACCGTCTACGCGAAGCGGTTCGTATTGACCGTGCTCGCGTTCAAATCGGTCGTATCTCTCGCTTTGGCCTACTAGAAATGTCGCGCCAGCGTCTAAGCCCATCGTTGGCTGAAGCGAGCCACCACATCTGTCCGCGTTGTAGCGGTACTGGTGTCGTTCGTGACAACGAATCACTTGCACTTTCTGTATTGCGTCTGATTGAAGAAGAAGCGCTTAAGGACAACACATCGCAGGCTTTAGCGATTGTTCCTGTGCCTATCGCCTCTTATCTACTCAATGAGAAGCGCCGCTCAATTAACCACATCGAGCGTGTTCAAGAAGTGAAGATCACTATCGTTCCTGATTCAGACATGGAAACACCGCACTTTGAGGTGATCCGTGTTCGTGAAGGCGAAGAGCAAGATCTATTGTCTTACCTACTACCTAAGAAGCTTGAAGCTCTGCGTGAAGCAGAAGCAAAAGAAGCTGGCGAGTCAGAGGTTAAGCCACGTAAAGTAGAACAACCTGCACTGCAAGGCTTCGCAACTCCAACGCAAAGCGCTCCAACTCCAGCTCCTAAAGCGCCAGAGAAGAAACCTGCGGTTGAGCCAAAGGTTGAGAAACCGGGTCTGTTCTCACGTATTCTTTCTGCTATTAGTTCACTATTTGCGTCTCCAGAGCCTGAAAAGAAAGAGCCAGAGAAGAAAGAAGATAACAACAAGAATCGCAATAATCGTTCGCGCCGTAACCGCAATAACGATCAGCGTCGTCGTAACAACAAAGAGACTCGTGACAACGATCGCAACAAGAATCGTCGTAACAAGCCTAACCGCGACCGCGATGAAGAAAAAGAAACGCAAAGCAACGCACAAGAGCCGCGCAAACCTCAAAACCGTCGTAACAAGCAGCAAGATCGTCGCAATAAGAAACGTGACGAAGCCGCTAACAACTCGAAGGTAGAAGAACAAGGCAAGCAAATTGCTGCTGACGTTCAAGCTGAGAAGAAAACTCCTCGTGCGGAAGAAAAAACAGCGAAAGTGAAAGAGCGTCGTCAGCGTCGTAAACTCACTAAGCAAGTTCGCGTGAAAGATCAAAACGCGAAGCAAGAAGAGCTCGAAACGCAACAAGAAGCAGCAGTTGTCGCTCAAGCTCCGGTAGAGAAACCTCAAGCTCCAGAAGCGTCAAATGAAGCAAGTGCTAAAGAGGAAGGTAAGCAACGTCGTAACCGTCGTTCACCACGTCACTTGCGTGCAAGTGGTCAACGCCGTCGTCGCGGTCGTGATCGTCGCCCGAACCCATTCCGCCTACGCAAAGGTGGTGTTTCATCACCAGAGATGGCAATGGGTAAAGTGATGCCAAGCTACGGTATTGTGAAACCAAAACCGAAAGCGAAGCCTCAAGCGGAAGTCGTTGAAACGCCAGTTGTAGCAGTAACAGGCATGGCAATGCCAGAAATGGCGATGGGTAAAGTCATCGTTATGCGCAAGCCAGAGCCAGTTGTTGCACTAGAGTCTGTTGAAATGCCAAAAGCTGTAACTGAGCCTGTCGAAACTGCAATCGTTGAATCTGTAACAACTGAAGCACCAGTAGTTGCTGAACCAGTAATCGCAGAAACGCCTAAAGCTGTTGATGCGACTCCAGAAAGCACTCCAGCACCCGTTGCTGAAGCTGAAGTTTCTGTAGAACCTGCAACCGAAGCTGTGGCTCCTTCAGTAGAAGAGCCTGCGGAGCCAAAAGAAGCGGCTACTGCGAAAGCAACGTTTAAAGGTCACGCAAGTGCACCAATGGCGAAAGCGGAAGGCAAGCAAGAGCTTGGTGATATCATCATCAACGCAGCACCTGCTAAAGCAGAACGTTACCAGCCAAAAGGCGCAGGTAGTCAAGTTGCGACTAACTCTGCCTCAGCTGCGATGACCAAACCAAATTACTAACCCATAGCGGTTAGAAATTGACAACAACGAAGGGGCTACCAATGGGTAGCCCTTTTTTATTCTCGAGATCACCTAGTTTATTATTCGGCGCTCCCTAATCTCGACACTATTTCTGCATAACAATTTGTTTCAATATTGAACTTCTGGAGACAATTAGGTAGCATGCCCGACTTTGATTATTTCATTAGTAATGCACCCCACCTATGAGTCAAGGCTCATAGCTCACGACGCTCACTTACTCTTTTTTGCTCGCTGTTAATACAGTTGAAACAGTTTAAATGTCGAATGTGTGCTGGATGAAATGGATGTTAACCCAACAACATAAGTACGATTAATTTCATGTTTGAATTCCCACAGTTTTCTAAACACTCTGTAAAGAATGACGTTTTGTCAGGTCTTACAGTGGCTCTAGCACTGGTACCAGAAGCGGTGGCGTTTGCCTTCGTAGCTGGTGTTGACCCTATGGTTGGCCTTTACGCTGCGTTTATCGTTGGTTTGGTCACCTCTATCTTTGGTGGCCGCCCGGGTATGATTTCCGGTGCAACAGGCGCGATGGCTGTGGTCATGGTTAGCTTGGTTGCGACTCACGGTGTCCAATACCTCTTTGCAGCCATCATGCTTGCTGGTTTGCTGCAAATCAGTGCCGGCCTTTTCAAACTCGGTAAGTTTATCCGTATAGTGCCGCATCCAGTGATGATCGGCTTCGTTAACGGTCTCGCTATTGTTATCTTCCTTGCTCAGCTTGGTCAGTTTAAAGCGCCAGACTTATCTGGAGCACTCACTTGGCTACCACAAGACCAAATGATGCTAATGCTAGGCTTAGTGGCACTGACGATGGGTATCATCCACTTCCTACCAAAAATCACGACAGCGGTACCTTCTTCTCTCGTTGCGATTGTGACAGTGACTCTGCTGGTTCAAGGCTTAGGTCTTGATACGCGTACGGTTGTTGATTTCTTGCGCTCAATGTCTGGTGATGAAGCCGCAACTCTAGCTGGTTCACTTCCAACCTTCTCAATCCCAGCGGTACCACTAACGTGGGAAACGCTGCAGATTATTCTTCCTTACGCGATCATCCTAGCGGCTATTGGCCTTATCGAGTCACTGCTGACACTTACCGTTTTGGATGAAATGACCAATACTCGTGGTCAATCAAACCGTGAATGTGTGGGTCAAGGTCTAGCAAACGTAACATGTTCCGTATTCGGTGCAATGGGTGGTTGTGCGATGATCGGTCAGTCGATGATTAACGTCAACTCAGGTGGTCGTGGTCGTCTATCAGGCATCGTTGCAGCGGTTGCGCTACTGATGTTCATTCTGTTCGCCGCAGCACTGATTGAAATGATCCCGCTTGCTGCGCTTGTAGGTGTGATGTTCATGGTAGTAATTGGCACCTTCGAATGGGCAACATTCAAACTTGCACGCCGTGTGCCTAAGCAAGACTTCTTTGTCATCGTACTAGTGACTGTGGTCACTGTTATGACTGACCTTGCTGTCGCTGTTGCTGTGGGTGTAGTGGTATCTGCACTTATGTTTGCTTGGGAACACGCGAAACACATTTATGCCAGCAGCCGCATAAACGAAGAAGGCTCAAAAGAGTACATGGTGAATGGTCCGATTTTCTTTGGTTCTGCCGCTAACTTCCTAGAGCTGTTCGATGCACCAAACGATCCTCAGGATGTTATCGTCGACTTCGCTAACTCACGAGTGACTGACCACTCAGCAATTGAAGCGATTGAGACGCTGGCTGAACGCTATTCAGCTGTAGGCAAAACCCTACACCTGCGCCACCTAAGCCCAGATTGCCGCAAACTACTCGATAAGGCAGGTAGCTTAGTGGAGATCAACGTGAAAGAAGATCCAAGCTATAAAGTTGCAACGGATGTACTTGCTGGTTAATCAGCAGGCACGACAAAAAGGGGTGGTGACACCCCTTTTTGCTATCTGTAATTTGCCAATTAACTGTACTTTACTGACTATAGTTTGACAGTACTAACGCTCATTCTTATTGAGCGACTTTCACTCGTGCTATTTCATTAGAATTGTCAGCAAACTGGTTTTTCAACTCAGCTTTACTTTTGAAGGTAATGTCCCCACCAGCAGCGACTGACATATGTTGCGGGTCAACATTGTGCTTTGACTGATACAACATGACGGCCTGCATACAAGAGGAGCGTTGTTCCTCAGACAGACGACTCCCCTCTGGCCAGCGACCCGTTTCCGTGGCGTAAAGTAGCCGTTCATATACATCTGGCGTCATTGCAGCCAATAATTGCTCTACATCCATAATAAACCTTCTTGCTCTAAAGATAACAGCTCCGCAATTTTGCGGTTCTGAGAGGTTAATTCATTACTCGAACCATAACGTGATGATACACTGAGTCAAGTTTAGCTAGATAAATCAGTGTATTTGATCACAAGTAGTAACATGAATTTACCCCACTTTTTGCTCGTTCTTTTAAGCGCGTCCCTTTTAACCGGTTGTTTTGAAACTCGCAAGAATACGGATCAATTGTGCGAACAAGAACCCGCATTGAACTGTGCAGTTATGAATACGTCGGATGGCCAGTGCCGGCTCCCAAGAACCAATCTTATTTGGCATCGATACGACATGCTAAGTGAGCCCACAGAGGTAAATTCAGTCAAAGACTACTATTTACTCAAGGAGTACCGTAAGTGTCTAGAGCTTGCTTCACAAATACAGCCTATTGCACAAGCCAATCTCAAAGCACGGCGATTCGATGCACTCATGTTTACAATAAATGAGCAGGCGAGAGTCACTCATTCGCTCAGTGACACTACCTCTCCCGAAACCTTGTATTTTCTTTGGAGTGAAACTGGTGACCACACTGCAAGGCGGCGCTTTCTTGCAATGGAAGGCTCTCCTCAACTGGACACCCCACAGCTTCAGTACGCTTTAGCGACATATTATATATCGCGCGACAAGACGAAGACTTATCAGTTACTCAATCGCTCGCTGGAGTTGTCCCTGGACATCAGCACAGTTAACAATGATGTAATTCAAGCACTCGCTAGCGTCACACAGAGCCTCAACCTACCCGAGCAATCTTACCTATGGGCAATGGTGGCAACTAATTTTGATATTCCTATCGCATCAGAGAATGAACTGCGATTGATGTTCAATCTAAGCGACGACGGCTATGAGCGATTGCAAAAGCAAGCTGACATTGTCACTAAAGCGATTAAAGATGGTGATTACATACCTAGCCTCGCCTTGTAAAAAAAACCTCTAGAAATGGATAGTAAAAAGCCCCAACCAAGTAAACTTGATTGGGGCTTTTGCTAACTCGTCAATGGCAGAGATTAGTGAAGTTTTAGGTTTGGTCTCAACACACGGTTAATACGACCAACCAACATCATGAGACCTGTCTTTAGCATGCCATGTAGCGCCATTTGGTGCATACGATACAACGAAATGTACACCACTCGTGCAATTCTACCCTCAACCATCATCGAGCCCTTGGTTAAGTTACCCATCAAGCTACCCACTGTAGAAAAACGGCTTAACGACACCAAAGAACCATGATCATTGTAAACATATGGCTTAAGCTCACGGTCGTTTAGTTTAGCTACGATGTTACTAAAAGCGCAGCTCGCCATTTGGTGAGCAGCTTGAGCTCGTGGCGGAACAAACTTACCATCTGCTTGAGTACACTGTGCAAGATCACCAATAACGAAAATATCGTCATCACGGGTGGTTTGCAGCGTGTCTTTTACCACTAGCTGGTTGATACGGTTAGTCTCAAGACCGGCAATGTCTTTCATGAAGTCCGGCGCTTTAATACCTGCAGCCCACACCATAATTTGTGCTGGGATATGTTCACCATCTTTGGTGGTTAGACCGGTTGAATCCGCTTGCGTCACCATCGTTGCTGTGCGAACTGTCACGCCAAGTTTAGTCAGCTCAGAGTGCGCTGCACCCGAGATACGTGGCGGAAGTGCTGGTAGAATGCGTTCGCCCGCTTCTACTAAGTTCACGTTCAGTTTGCTTGAATCCAGATCACCAAATCCGTATGTACGTAGTTCTTTAACCGCATTGTGCAACTCAGCAGAGAGCTCAACACCCGTTGCGCCCGCACCAACGATAGCAATATCTACCGTACCCTGACCGTTTTTCGCATGTAATTTCAAAAACTCATTGTTCATCTCAGTACGGAAACGGTGTGCCTGCTCTGGGCTATCCAAGAAGATACAGTTATCACGAACACCCGGAGTGTTGAAATCATTTGAGGTTGAACCAATCGCCAGCACAAGGATGTCATAATCGATATTACGACTAGGCATAAGTAGCTCGCCCTGCTCATCCTTCAGTTCACTTAGCGTGATGTGTTTGTTTTCACGGTCAATCTCTTGAAGGCTGCCCATTTGGAAATCGAAATGATGGTTTTTAGCATGCGCACGATAGCTGAGTGCGTCCACCCCTTCATCCAGGGATCCTGTTGCTACTTCGTGTAGCAATGGCTTCCATAAATGGCTGGCTTTACGATCAACTAGGGTAATATTGGCGCGCCCTTTACGTCCCAATGTACGGCCTAATTTGGTTGCAAGCTCTAATCCGCCTGCGCCACCACCTACTACGACAATATTAGTCACAATGGCTCTCCTAAAAAGTGAAAATTTAAAAATTGAACGTGCCCCGACAAAGTCCAAGCACAAAAATTCTTGTCATTCTGCGTTAACTTAAGCGAATACAGAGTGCCCCTAACGCGTTACATATCTGGTTTCACTTCACATATCGGCACAAAACCGTCTAGTTTCGCAACCTTTGGGCAAGTTTTATTCTTGCTCTCAATTTTTTTTGATATTTATCAAATTTTGTAGAACGGTTTTATTATATAGAGCAAATCAATGTCCGCAACTATTCCGTGGGATTATTTTTGCTTGGTAAATTAAATGGTGATTAAAGCAGCAATTGCCGACACAACAAAAAACGGCCCTACTTTGAGGACCGTTTACAGGCTAAACCTGGAATATGCTTTAGATGTCATGCATTTTTAAAAGCTTTCATCGCTTGCAAATGCTGAGAAATCTTCTTGAACTTGTGGCTCTGAGTTTCATCCCACGTCACGTCGTAATAGTCGCTTAATGCATCAGCTGTTTCCTGATTATCACGAATCTCATCTTCACGAGATAGGACAACCATACATTGCTTCGCATTCTTGGTACGGAACTTCTCCACACACTTAGTAGCGATGTCTTCATACTCTTCAGGACGATCGATACGTCCTTGCATATTAGTCTCTGGATGAAGGTTTGGGTTGAAAATAACCTGCTTAATGCCACACAAAAAGCCAATGCGTTCAGACCAGTAGCCACCGAGTCCAACACCACAAATCAATGGATTGGAATCAGCAGACTCTTGAACTAGCTTGTTGACCTCTTTGAGAAGAAACTGCATGTCATGCTTAGGATGAAGCGTGCTGTAGTTAACGAAGCGCACGTCTTCGTCGATGAATTGCAACTGAAGCACCTTTTCATGGTTGCCTGGGCTTGTTGAGTCAAAGCCGTGAAGATAGATAATCATAGTACCTCTCGATCATTCCTGTAATGGTACGCTTTCCTTAAATCTAACATGAAAGCCATAACTTCAAAGGGGTTAAACGCGTTTTGCTTCGATGGAACTGATAAACAGTGATCTATTCAACAATTTCGCTGATAAATTTGCTCAGCAGTCACCAAAAACTCCGGATTTTTCCATTGTTCGGCGGCAAGTACATACCAAAGCATGGCCATTATTTCGGTATGGGGCTGCCAACTGCGCATATCATGTAGCCACTCATCTACATTATCGATATACCGATATTGCTGATAAAGATTAAGTCCCGTCTCACAATCTAGCCCCAACATATCCGATGTCATGACCAAGTCGAGTGTCGGGGAAGCCATCGCCGCATATTCCCAATCTATCACTACAAGCTGATCGTTGGCGCTCAGTAGATTGTGGCGACCAAAATCGAAATGGCAAAGCACGTTGTCTTTGCACTGAAGCTTAGGTGAGAGGCGGTATTTCTCATACAATGACTTATATCGCCTTTTTAAGGCACTATCGTGAATGTGGGACCAGTAGTGATCAAGTTTGGCGGTGAGATCAAAATCGCGTACTGGCCGAGACGGTTTAATCTCGTGGATCTTAGCTAACTCATTCAATAAGGCATCGACTGGATAATCATCCAGAATAGGTTTTCCTTCACGCCAAGTAACCAATAGGCCTTTGTCACCTTGTGTCACGACACGATTGACTGGAACATGCCTTTCAACGCTGAGTAGCACATTGGCTTCATTGCGCCGATCAATATCAAACACTTGGCAATGCTCACTGTCTGCTCGCCAGACCAACCAACCATAACTCGCGGTAAGAACGCGCCAACAGCGATTCGTTAACCCTCCAGAAAGAGGAAGTGCCCCGAGGGGCACTTCATTAATCAGAGAGGGAATGACCGCAAGACTGGGCGCTGATAGCAGCGCCTGTTTCCATGACTGCATCACTGACTCTTTAATTTTGGCATTACAGACCGAATACCGAGCGAGACTCTTGCTTACGAATTTCGGTCTCGTCTGCCCATTCAATCAGACCAGTTTTTAGATCCATAAGACGCATCGTCATTTTGTAGTACACGTCCTTGTCACTACCCGCTTCCTTTACGATGCTGCTCAGGTTGCCGTATAGCATGTACTGTGCGCCCACCATTTGACCAAATTGAATCGCAGTGCTTTGATTGACAAGCTCGTCGTTGTTTTGGAAGTTAAGCTGTTCACGCACAGACTCTACGCGATCCATATCCACGAAACGGAACTTACCAGAATTAAGCATCTTGGTACTGATCGTGTCAGTAATCGACTCAGTATCGATGTGCTCTGTGGTTTTATTCTTAATACGCTCAACAAACACGATTGGACGGCTATCGCGAGTGATCGCTGCCACCGAACCAGACATCAGCATGCTATCAACCATATCACCAGCAATTTTTTGCAGATCGGTCGAGCCGAAATCGATGGTCGTTGTTTCCGTTGCCTGTGCATCGCCATAGCTGACTTTATTTGAACAACCGCCAAGAATGACAGCTAAACCCAACAAAGCAATAATACTCTTTTTCATTTTGTTTCCTTAGTCTTGCTTACGTTTCCAACTCGTGGAATTTAATCATCAGCTCCGCGCAACTGCACACGGAAATCTTTACCATTTGGATTAACAGACACCTCAGAGAGGGTAATAGTTTCATCACCGCGTAAAATGGCTCTACGCCACGGTGCCTGTTTTGTATTTACTTCCAGCCCTTGTTCATCATACCAATAGAAACGATATTGAATCGTTTGGTCGACTGAGGTCATATTCGATAGCTTTACCACCGCTCTCGGGTGGCCATTGGTATCGACTGTGGAGATGTCATCAATAGAGAACTTATCTCCCATGTTTTCATCACCATAAAGGACCGTTTGAGTCTGGCCTTCAATCTTTATACCCGCTGTCTTGTTAGAGCTACAGCCAACGATTGACAGCATTACACCGATTACTACTAACCACTTTTTCATCACAATCTTCCTAGTTGCTTATGCCAAATGGTGGCGTTACCACCTTGCCTCGAAATCCACACCAAGGCGGTTTGGCGATCTCTTACTTCAAAAGTATAGTCCTGTCCATCAACACTGAGCGTGTGCTCACCAGCTTTTACTATCTCACTGGCCGCATTTACGCGGCTAGGCAAGGTTTGCCAACTGCGGGTATCCGGCTGTTCAGTCAAAGTATTCCAAACATTGAACAGCAAATTCCCTACATTATCCTCATCACCTGTAGAGCTCTTGCGAATCTGATCTTTTGCATATACGCGCAACGCCTGCCTTAACAATATAGAGGGCATGTTCTCAGACAGTTCCTGCTGCGCCATTAAATTTACATCGACCAGTTCATCGCTACCTAAGGGTTTACCATCTAAAACCATCGGCGACAGCTTTGGTGGTACATTGGGCACATAATAAGGCAAAGCGACACTATACAAGGCTGTATTTCCACGACTGTCATAGATGGGCAAAGTCAGGTTCCATGCTTGCATCGCCGCGACAGCTCCCTGCTCTTCAAGCACAATCACTCTGCCTTGGCCTTCATTTAGTCCGGAGCGATCGCCATACTGTTTTCTCAGTTTCGCGAGGTCTTGATTTCGACCAGAACGTTTTGCCACACGAATCGCAGCGTCAATCACCGCGTCATTATCTGGCGCAACAGCTAACGCTCGCGTGTAGTCAATGTAAGCGCCGTTCAAATCGTTCGACGCTTCATAAAGCAGTCCCGATAGATACAATAAATAACCGTTTTGAACTGCTTTGAGTGTGTTACCAGCATCGGGATAGCGGGACAGCGCCGAGCCAAGGTTTGGAGATAATCCTTGCTGCTTTAGCTGCTGCTCTGCCGATTGAAGCTCTTTGGCTCTCGCTTGACGAGCACGCTCTTGAACTCGATTGGCGCGTCTTACCTCAACCAAGGCCCCTTCTAGGTCATTGCTTTGCACATAGTTAAGTCCAAGATACAGGTGCAAAAAGCCCAGTTCATAGTCCGGCGGCGTATATTCCGTGATGTTGTCGTTGATGGCCAGTGCGCCGACACTGGTCGCCGTGTCAGAAATCGAGATCAACGCTTTGTCTTGTTGAACTCGAACGGCCTTATCACTTAACTCTAGGGCGGATTTACTTTGCGGATAGTCGCGGTTCAAGAACTCGACTCTACCTCGTTCAAAGTTATCCAAAATGTTACCCGCCACTGGCTCGACCGGTAATGCAGCCAGAGCCTTGTCATATTGACCCGTTTTTACCGATTGATAAACAATGGTGTTTTGTTGGGTGTAATGACTAAATAAATTGCCGGCTGTAAGCCCGGCGCAGGCAGTCAAGGTTGCCGTGAGCAGAACCGTTGCCGTATGTTTAACGCAGCGTCTTAACATAAATTTTGAATAACATGACTCGTTTGATTGTGAAACTATGACCGCGAAATATCTTGATGGTTGCAAGATCCTAATGGTTGTGGGGCTGTCACCATTAGCCTCAACGGCACTAATGGAGCAATAGGTCTACTTACTCACTGTCAATGTGCAACCTACAGCTCCTTAACCAGCCTGCTGATTATTAACCAACTAAAAGTGGGCCAAGCGGGCGTCCACCCACTAAGTGCATGTGAATATGGTAAACCTCTTGACCACCATAAGCATTACAGTTGACGAGCAGTCGATAGCCATCTTCAGCAATCCCCTCCTCATGAGCGATTTTTTTCGCGACCGTAAACATACGGCCCATCATGGCTTCGTCATCCGCTTCAACATCATTCACGGTTGGGATCAGTTTATTTGGAATAATCAAGATATGGCTTGGCGCACGAGGATTAATATCGCGAAACGCTGTCACTAAGTCATCTTGATACAAAACATCAGCTGGGATTTCTTTACGAATAATTTTGCTAAAAATGGTTTCTTCAGCCATGAAGGTCTCCAATTACTAGATAGGATACGTGTGTGAGTGAATACACTTAATAATAAAGAAAGTATGCACCATGGGCTTAGGGATCACAATTGAAAGCAAACCCAACTAGCTACTTGTTTTTATTATTGTTCAAAACATCGACATGTCGACTCTTTCTTCTGAAGACTGAGGTAACACTTCTTTATAAAACTAACACTTTTGTTGTGTTTTTGATGAGTGCGTCATAAAACGTAGCACTGTTTATTAGATATATTTCAGTTTTTGCTATTTCTAACGATAGAGACATAGCACCAGCTTATTTTTGTTCGCGCGCAGATTGTGCGACAAGTTGGTGACAAACGTCCAGAGTATTTTTGTATCGTTTTTGTATTGCTGTAGTTTATAGGGAGAGATAAATGCAGGGTTCTGTCATCAGAAGAATGTATGCCGGCTTTACGCTGATCGTCGTACTATTCGTCATCACTATCGCCATCATGCTTAACGGCATGAATCAGATTCACCAGAACTTTGGTTCGGTTTCGAACACATCGTTACCCCTGGTGTCCATGTCTAACCAAACCAGCGTGCAGCTGCTATCTGCTGATAAGTCATTCAAAGACTTTCTCACCACGCAAAACGAAGAGCGCATGACCATCCGCCGTGAAGAATTTACGGTATCGATGCAAAAATTTGGCGAGGCGCTCAATCAGCTTTCTGAAGTAAGCCAGGGTATACCGGAGCTTGAAACGGCTATTGCCGAATTGCGTGACGTACAAACGCGTTATGACCAAGAAGCGCAAACAGCAATGGACAACTACCAGTCTATGTTTGCCGCGCAAGAGCAAGTTCAGCAATCGACTCGTCGCTTCCAAAAGCTGCACGCTGACTTATCCGTTGGAATGAAAGAGTATGTAGATGATTCTTCGAGTATCTCAGTCAAGGTCATGGCGAAGAGCTACTTCATTAAACTTAAAGATGCTGAAATCATCACATCCGATGCCCTTGCTAGCAGTGATACTGAATTTGTACAGCAAGCGGTAAACAAAAACCGTAAGGCTGTGAGCCACCTAAACTACGCGTTTAACGGCCTTGTGACTCAGATGCCAGAGCTAAAAGACGCTTTTGCTGAGTCGGTTGCTCAGTTTACTCAAGACGTCGGCCGCAAAGACGGCGTACTCGATCAACACAACAACTACCTCATTGCTAAAGACGCGCTGTACCAGAACATCGAGAGTCTAGCCATCGTGGTGGACGGTGCAATGGTGACCCTAAACGGCTTCAATGACATTGCGACAAGCAACCTTAATCAATCATTGGCTCACGCCGGTGATATCTACGATGAAGGCGTCATCAAAGCTGTCGGTATCGGTTTTGTTGTTACTTTGATTGCGGTGGGTATTGGCTATCACATTGCACAAAGTGTCCGCCAGCCACTTAACAGTACACTTAAGACGTTGGAGAGCCTAACCGAAGGCGACATGACTCAGCGCATCGAAGTAAAATACAACAACGAGTTCCGCCGCCTAGGGAATCACATCAACACCCTAGCAGACAGCTTGCATAATGTTCTGGTCAAGCTTAATGATGCTTCGGACAATCTAACGGATACTGCGAGTAGTAACCAATCGACATCAGCCAGTGCCCAGCAGCAGTTGAGCGCACAGCGTGAGCAAACCGCTAACGTTGCTACGGCAATGACAGAAATGTCCCATTCGGTGCAAGAAGTAGCAAACAGCGCACAAAGCTCACTAGAAAAGGTGCATGCCGTAGAGTCTGCATCTGAATCTGGTCGTCATATCATGAGCACCAACATCAGCACGATTAACCAGCTTGAGACACGTCTGAATGAATCAGTTGAGGCTGTAGGTGAGCTGCAACGTATGAGTAGCCAAATTGGTAGTATTCTTGATGTGATCCGCAATATCGCAGAGCAAACCAACCTGCTTGCCCTCAATGCAGCCATTGAAGCCGCACGTGCAGGGGAGCAAGGTCGAGGCTTTGCGGTCGTTGCTGACGAAGTTCGAGTATTGGCACAAAAGACCACAGAATCGACAACAGAGATTGAAACCATGATCAGTAACTTACAGTCTAGTTCTAAGAGTGCTGGCTCAGTGATTGAAAGCTGTATGAAAGATATGGAGCTGTCGGTTGAGCAAGCTTCCAGTGCCAATGGCGCAATGGAAGAAATTCAGGCGCTCATTATTGAAATCAGCCAAATGAGCACTCACATCTCTCAAGCGGCTGCCGAGCAAAGCGAGACAACCGCAGACATCGCGAAAAACATTGAAGAAATCAATCACATCGCAGATGACAGCTATCAAGCCATGTCGCAAATTGCCGCGACCAGCCAAAGCTTGACTAGCCTTGCAAACCAACAAGGCGAACTGGTTCACCGATTTAAGCTTTAATTTCCTCAGTAAAGCGTAAATAATTCATCAAGAGCGAGATTCCTAGAGTCTCGCTCTTGTTTTTTAAACCTAACGCCATTATATCTTGATTATGGCTTGCTTTACTTTTTAAAGACCTAGCGCAAGGTTGCGTTGTGTCGTCTTCCATTTTCTTCGGCAAGCCAAATGTTGAAGGAAGCACTATGGCCGTTCATGTAGGCATCATTGACCAAGACCCCATTCGTTTGGTCACTCCATTACTCGATGACCGCACCGTCAGTCGTCATATCATTTTTATCGGTGACGAATCCCAGTTTGATATGTATGAGCGCCTGAGCGCCGTACTTGGTGAGCGAGAAATTACCTCGGAGTTTTTTGAAATTCCCAATATCGTTAACACTTCAGCCATCAAGCAATCCATCCTAACGCTCGCCAATACACTTAAAGAGAAAAATCTTGAGGTCAAACTCAATGCAAGTTGTGGTTTAAGACACAGACTGCTCTCGGTATATGAAGTGTTCCGTACCTTCCACTGGCCTATTTTTGTAGTGGAGCCAAACAGTGACAAAATGTGCTGGTTGTACCCTGAAGGCGCACAAGATGCGCAGGTGCAAGATCACATCACTATTGGCGACTACCTGACCATCTTTGGTGCGAGAGGCGAGTTCACTGACTACGACCTACCTCCACAGTTAGATAAGAAGCTGTACGAGCTTGGCGAAAAATGGGCAAGTAATGCCTTGGAACTTGGTCCGGGCCTCGCGACGCTGAACTACCTTGCTACTACTTGTCGTAAAGAGCAGAAGCTCGATGTCGCCTTATCAGAAAAACAACAAGGTTATCGTGAGTTAAACATGCTCATCAGCGATCTAGTCGAGTCTCAAATCGCGAGCTACGACGACGGTATACTCACCTTCATCAGTGAAGACGCTCGACGTTTCTCAAACGGTGAATGGCTTGAGAACTTAGTCCATAGCACCGTAAAACAAATCCGTGATGACTTACCAACCATTCAAGATCACTCGCTCAACGTACAGGTTTACCGTCAGCTCGGAGAGCGTGAAGTGCGTAACGAATTGGATGTCGCTTCCGTGGTAAACAACAAGCTGCACATTATCGAATGTAAAACCAAAGGTATGCGTGATGACGGTGACGATACGCTCTACAAATTAGAATCACTGCGCGACCTCCTCGGAGGCCTGCAAGCACGAGCTATGCTAGTCAGCTTTAGACCCCTGCGTCACAACGACATTACTCGGGCTGAGGATCTTGGACTGGCACTTATCGGCCCTGATGAACTCAAAGATCTCAAACACCACCTTACTATCTGGTTCCAAGGTGCTGGCGGTATTGATGAGCGTGCGCGTCTGAGCTAATTTCCAACTAGCTCATACAAAAAAGGCTTGGCACTATGCCAAGCCTTTTTGCTATCTAAAAATCTGGACTACGCAGATTTGATTTGTTCACGCTTTACTGCAGCTTTATGCTTCATGCCAACGATGACAACACACACGTATGCAGCAATCGTTAAGCCTAGGATAGCAAATGGTAGCGCGGCCCAGCCGTAACCATCAACCGCAATACCGCTGATCACACTGCCAAAACCAAAACCGAGCGAGATAAAGAACATCATCAGACCTTGAGTCAAACCGCCACCAACAAACGTTAGACGTGCCGCGATTGCCGGTGAAATCATGTCTGTTACCGTAATGCCTTGCAAGTAAACAAGGAATAACGCTAGAGGAATGATGTAGTGCAGAGACATACCTGCTTCTGCAATCACATACGCAATACCAATCACCACAATTGATGCTACTGCAGATAGCTTAAATAGGCTTAGGTTACCGAAACGCGCAACGAATTTTTCCGCCGCAACCAGAATCACTAGACCAAGAATTGACGCGACTGAAAGGTTTGCTGCAGATAGCGACTGAGACACGCCGTAGCCATTCTCAAGTAGGTTCGGATATTGAGCTTGGAATGCACCTTGACCTGCACACAGTAGGCCAACCGCTAATAGGAATAGACCGAAGTTCGAGAAGATAACCTTAACAAAGCCAACTTTTGGTGCATCATCTTCAGCAGCGGCAGCAGCCATCGCTTCTGCGTTATCAAGAATACGCTGCGCAGGCTTCTTGTTCGTTGCCATAGTGATAACCGCTAGCACTGCAACGATCGCCATCATTGCCATAAAGCGCATTTCGTAAGACCAGCCAAGATCTGTCACGTACGCAAGTGCAATGCCAGATAACAATGAACCGATAATCAGAACCTGAGCCATGCGACCTAGCTTAGACGCTTCTGTCTTTGCATCGTAACCAGCGAAGGTGATAAATACAGGGTTAAGCATTAGAAGGATTGCAGAACCTGTACCGAAGAAAACTGATCCTACCGCCATCATCGCAAAATTGCTACCAGCCACAAGGAAACAAGCACCCGCTAGCAAGTAAGACACCATGCCAAAAAGTTGAGCTATACGGTGTGCCTTATATTTATCTGCAAGCATGCCGATAACTGGAGCAAAGAGACCAGCAAGCCCAAATAGGCCCATTGCTAAGCCAGCATCAGTTGCGCTACCAGTACGAGCGAGGATAAATGATGGTACCATCATAGGAATAAATACGATTTGTACGATGCCGTAAGCAAAGTGCGCTGAGAACCAGCCTTCTAAGCCAAGCTTTTTCAACATGTTGCAGACCTCTTTAGGAAGATATCCATAGGGTTGTAAGGATTAAGAAACAGTACGGCAAAAAGAATCCTTTTTTTACCCACTTTCATCATAGCCTCCCCAATCGACGATAATAAGTAACATACTAGTACACGTTTTGCGTTCTTATCTGTTACTCTAGCGCGCCAATTGTGGTGGGCATTTAAAGGCCGCAATCATAGCAAGGTCTCCATTAGGCAGTAATAGTGCCACCCTCCCCACTGTCAACATAACGCTTCACTGAGCGTCACAAATGCTATACTCTACGCATCATAACAATAAACTCATTAGCGATTCATTTACACGCTAATTCTTTTAGTGGGAGCTTCCCCTATGAACCTTACCAAACTGCGAGTGTTTGCACTGACTGCCGAACACGGCTCGCTAACTAAAGTTGCCAATATTATGGGCAAGACCCGCACGTCTTTGAGTATGGCTCTTTCGAGCTTAGAAGATGAGCTTGGCGTAGAGCTGTTTGAACGAACTCGTAATCGCCTAGTGCTGAATGATGCAGGTGCAGCCTTATTGCCAGATTGTCGGAATATTCTCAATATGGCCGAGAGCTTGTACTCAAAAGCAGAACAGTTCCGCCAAGGCGACAGTGACAAAATTCGTATTGCCTACGATGACACACTGCCATCTACTTTTTGGCGTCGTCAGTTGGTGGCACTTTCTGATGAGTTTCCTCACATATCGCTCACTGCAATAAAATCATCCAGTGCAGATATCCCAACACTCGTTAAAGAAAACCACGTTGATCTTGGCTATGGGCTCGTATTTAGTTCAGGCGATGATCCAGCGATCAAAGTTCGCGCTCTGCACCGCATTCGTATGATGGCCGTCTGCTCACCACAACACGAACTGGCTAAACTAGCAAACGTGACCAGCACCGACATCACTGCTCACCGCCAGATCGTTCTATCGCATCTTTTCGACGAAATTCACCAAGATTTCCGCCCGATTTCTAGTAGTACGATGAGTTTTTCCAACTATCAAGAAGTTCTAGAGGCTGTCGTCGATAACCTCGGTTGGGGCATTATTCCTGAGACACTAGTAAAACAAGAGCTACGTAAAGAGCACCTTGTGGTATTGAAACACCCGAATGGGATGTACTACGAGAGCTTTGGTGAGATGTCGAGACCGAATGACCATACTGTTGAGACACGTCAAGCGTTGATTGATGGGATTGAGGAAGGGATTTACGATTTGTTTGAATAGGGATCCTTGGTTCTTGGTTCTTGGTTCTTGGTTCTTGGTCAAGATGATTAAATCGCTGAATTGAGAGATGCAAAAAGCCGAAGCAAATGCTTCGGCTTTTCTGTTTAGTCGATTAACAATAATCGATTAAACGATGCGCAGACCGCCTTGAGCGATTGCGAAACGACGTGCACGAGTGAACGAGTACGCGTTTGTGATACCTTCACCAGTTGGAC
>NZ_JBJHPB010000028.1:0-64588 GCF_059412285.1 Vibrio sp. CB1-5
ACTCCTATTAGATCAAAGGTCTAGCTTGAAAGCTAGACCTTTGTCAGCAGTCTGAAGCCGAAGCTTAGCTTCGGCTTTATTTTTCATTCTCATGCACTGTTGATTCCAGCACAAACGCGATTCTAGTGCACCGCGACTCTAGTGAACAATGAATATTCAAACCCTCTTGCAACAGAGGCTATACGCCCAACGTAGTTTCAATGTCGCCTTGGCGATCAATGACCCACTGGCTGTCAAAAGGCCCCCAGTCTGATAACTGGTAATAACCATCATTGTGTCGACGCCCATCTTGAACAAACATGAGCTCAATGCCGATACCTGGTAGCGCTTTGATAACATCTTGAATGGTACGGCGAGGCCAACCCGTTTTCTCGATTAGTTTTGGCACATTCGGTCTTTCAATGCTCTCGACGAGCAAGGCAAGATAGAGACGACGTGCAAAAACAGGACTCAGTTCCATTGACACCTCCTATTTATGTGCTTTTCCAATATATTGCATTTCCATTTGGCCGTTTTGCGCTTGATCAAGTTCTCGCTCATCGTGTTAATTTCGAAATTCAACAATTTGTAACCTTGAGTGGCGAAAACAAGCATAAAAACTGTGACCACTGACAAGGTTTTGTTTAACGCAGCACTTCTTGATAGGATGCTTAGACACAAGCAAGTGTTGAGCGTTACTTTCTATTTCTGAGCGCTCTACACACAATAAAAAAGTAAACAGTTCAACGCCCATAAGGAAGTCATCATGGCCACAACGATGTTTGGTATTCCCAACTGCGACACAATTAAAAAAGCAAAAAAATGGCTTGAAGCCAATGAGTTAGACTATCAATTTCACAACTACCGTAAAGATGGTATCAGTGAAGAAATGGTTCGCCAGTTCTGCGAACAACTCGGCTGGGAACAAGTGGTCAATAAACGCGGCACAACATACCGTCAACTGACTCAAGAGCAAAAGGACGGCTTGAATCAAGAAACGGCGATTGCGCTACTTGTTGAACACTCAGCGATGATCAAGCGCCCTATCCTTGATGTGGACGGCACGCTGCACATTGGTTTCAAAGCCGAGCAGTACCAACAAGTGTTTGGTGTGTAATTTAACCGCCGCATCAACTCCCTCTCATTAGTAAATTTAGAAACAAGGATCCTCAAGGATGAATGACAGCCCTGTATTGGCACTTGCAAAAGATTTAATTAGCCGCCAATCCGTGACACCAGAAGACGCCGATTGTCAGAAAGTGATGATCGAGCGCCTAGAAAAACTCGGTTTTGAAATCGAAGTCATGGTATTTGAAGACACCACTAACTTTTGGGCTCGTCGTGGCACTGAAGCGCCACTGTTTGCGTTTGCAGGCCACACTGACGTAGTGCCTGCGGGCAACCTCGACCACTGGCATACGCCTCCATTTGAGCCAACTATCATTGACGGTCATTTGCACGGTCGCGGCGCGGCGGACATGAAAGGCTCACTCGCCTGTATGATTGTTGCGGTTGAGCGCTTTATTGAGAACCATCCAGATCATACTGGCTCGATTGGCTTCTTAATCACTTCTGACGAGGAAGGCCCGTTTATCAATGGTACGACACGCGTTGTAGACACCCTGATGGCACGTGATGAAATCATCGACATGTGTATTGTCGGGGAACCATCCAGCACACACAGCGTTGGCGATGTGGTTAAAAATGGCCGCCGTGGTTCCATCACTGGCGATCTAACAGTAAAAGGCACGCAAGGCCACGTTGCTTATCCTCATCTAGCCAACAACCCCGTTCACCAAGCACTGCCTGCACTCGCGGAGTTAGCGGCCACTAAGTGGGATGACGGCAACGAATACTTCCCTCCAACGAGCTTTCAGATCCCGAACCTACATTCAGGCACCGGCGCGAGCAATGTGATTCCAGGTGAGTTCAACGTGCAGTTTAACTTCCGTTTCAGTACCGAACTGACTGATGAAACCATCAAGAGCCGTGTTCATTCAACGCTAGACTTGCATGGACTGGATTACGACCTTAAGTGGACACTAAGCGGTCACCCGTTCCTAACGGATAAAGGTAACCTACTTGATGCCGTCGTTAGTGCAGTCGAAGAAGTGAATCACCATAAACCTGAGCTCCTGACAACGGGCGGCACCTCTGATGGTCGCTTCATCGCTCGAATGGGAGCACAAGTGGTTGAGCTAGGGCCTGTCAACGCCACCATCCACAAGGTAAATGAGTGCGTGAATGTTGCTGATCTTGAAAAACTCACTGACATGTATGAACACACTTTAGCTAACTTGTTCGCCAAATCCTAAGTCACGTTCAGAGCACTCGGTAGAAAGTAATATGCAGATAGCGCAACTTGTTGGGCAGTCCACAGATGCCTTGGTTGACACTACCATTGGGAGTAAGTCGTTTTTGGTGCACGATCAGGTACAGGATGACTTACTCGCGTTAGTGAATGCAGCAAACCAAGCAGGATTTGAGTTATTCCTAGCAAGCGGCTATCGCTCGTTTGAACGTCAGCTGACAATTTGGAACAACAAAATGGCAGACATAACGCCAATTTTGGATCAAAACAGTCAGCCAATGGCGACAGAGCAGATGACTGAACTCGAAAGAGTTCAGTCAATCTTGAAGTGGAGCGCCTTACCCGGCGCGAGTCGCCATCACTGGGGCACGGATTTCGATGTCTATGCCGGAAATTTGCTTCCAGAAGACACTCAGTTACAGTTAGAACCTTGGGAGTATTTAGATGGCCACCAGCGCATTTTTTATCTTTGGCTGAAAGAGCATGCCGCTCAGTACGGTTTTTTCTTCCCTTACGGCAAAGACTTAGGTGGTGTAGCGATGGAGCCTTGGCATATCAGTCACCGCCAAATGAGTACTGCCTGTTTAGCTCACTTTTCTTGCGATAAGTGGCGAAAAGTTTTACAGCAATCGGATGTTTTGGGACGTGAGGCGATACTTTCTGAACTCAATTCCATCTACAATCAATATGTGACCAACATAAACCGTTAAGAGCAGACAATGATTGAATGGCTATTTAACCCTTGGGTAATCATTATCGTGGTACTGGCCGTGGTGATTGGCAACATTGCTGCGCTCAAGTACACCGCGAACATGAAGTTTCAGCAAAGTGACAAGGTCAACTCACGCAAAAATCAGCTAGACCGTCTCAATGAGTTAGACAAACAAAAGTATGGCGACAACCCCAACGATGAGCACAATAAGCCTCAGTAACGCTATCACTTTGGTTTAGTGTTCACAGGTTTAAGCTGGTAACGCACATATAAAAAAAGGACCTTAACGGTCCTTTTTTCATGAGTTTTGCTTTTAGCTTTTACTCGTCTTTCTTGATAACTGTCGCGATAAGAGGCTCAAGTGAGCGCAGTAAATTCTCCGCAACTGGCTTACCATCACTGTCAGTCACATTAATCGACGTACGGTTACCTAAATCACCAAACAAGAAGGTGTACTCACCCGGTTCAAGGTCAATTGGCTTAAGCCCGACATCATTCCAGAAATCATCATCTGGTGACGCATATTTCGCTTTCGCGGTACCTTGAGACTGGTTACGCTCCTCGATAGTAAAGCCCATCTTAGGTAGCAACGTTGGCAGTTCCTGCCACAATACGTCATATGGCGTACGTGCAATGATGACCGGCAAACCACTACGGTCTGTACCCATGCTGATCGGGATAGATTTCACCAACTCTTGAGCACGCAGCGCCGCTTCTTCACGAAGGTCACGGTCATAGCGCGCTGTGACCAAGTTCGTCATTAAGGTGTTATAACGCTCTTCATTAACGCGAGTAACGGGTTTCACAGAACCACCTTCACGCCAATCGATGAGCTTCATTTTGAAGCCATAACGACTGTTCGCTTCAAAGCGCGTAATGTCATAACGACTACCGATTTCAACGTCTTCGTCTTCTGATACCCAAGTTACCCAGTCGGTTTCAATGCGATCGTCGGTCTCTTCAACGGCTTGAACATTGATTTCAGTAAGCATGGTTTTCACCGTTGCCCAAACCTTATCCATTTCTTCTTGTTGAAGAAGCCACAGCGTTACCTCTGAACCTTGTCGTTCTACGCGAGCACCGGGGATCAGCTCTAAGACTTGTTGCGGCGGACGAATATCGACTTCACGACCGATTCCACCAGAAAAGTCACCTTGAGGGATCTCATAGTTAGGGTAAAACTGAGGAGTCGCGCCTTCAGGTAACGTCCAGCTTCTTAGATCTGGTGACTCAAGATAATTGAAGTCATCTTTGGCTTCGCGACGGGTTTTCGGATCACTTGAGCACGCGGCTAAAACAATAACAGCTAACGTAGAGACCGCTAGCTGACGTGAAAATTTCATTGATACTCCCTTATATAAGAGGAGCATATTGCTCCTCTTATCATTCAATTTAGTAAATGCAGGCTTCTGTCAGTGCTTTCGCCACTATCGGCTTCGCATTTTCAGACAGCTCTGTCATTGGCAGTCTCAGGTCGCCATTGGCGATGAGACCCATTTTGTGCGCCGCCCACTTAACTGGGATCGGGCTTGATTCAACAAATAAATTCTTGTGCAGAGTCATCAGGCGCTCATTGATAAGCTTAGCTTCTTCAAACTTACCTTCTAATGCTAGATGCATCATGTTGGCCATGTCTGCTGCTGCGATATTGTTGGTCACAGAGATAACGCCTTTGCCGCCCATTTGAACAAAATCAAGGCCAGTCGCGTCATCACCACTTAGTAAGATAAAATCTTCGCCACAAAGTTCACGATGAATTTGCACTCGAGATAGATCACCCGTCGCATCTTTCAATGCGACGATGTTTGGAATCTCGGCCAAACGCGCAACCGTCTCTGGCTGCATGTCCACACCAGTACGACCCGGTACATTATAAAGAATCTGTGGAATGTCAGTTTCTTCAGAAATCGCTTTGTAGTGCTGGTACAAACCTTCCTGTGTCGGCTTGTTGTAATAAGGAGTCACACTCAAGCAACCTGCAATGCCGACGTTGTTAAATAGACGGCTAAACGTAATCGCTTCATGAGTGGCATTGGCACCAGTGCCAGCAATAATTGGTAAGCGGCCATCAGCGAACTCAACCGTTTTCGCGACGACTTTTACATGTTCTTCAACCGTTAATGTTGCTGACTCACCAGTTGTACCAACAGCAACAATGCCATCCGTACCCGCAGCAATATGATACTCGACCAGTTTTCGTAAACTAACAAAATCGACTTCGCCATCGGTGGTAAGTGGGGTTATAAGCGCAACAATACTTCCTGAAAACATGGTGATCTCCCTAAATTGATACTTACTGCATGGTACTGTAATGCTATTGATAAACACAAGAGCTGAAAAACAGATCCCATCAAGAAGTGGATGAATAATGTCAGATTTCAGATATGAGGCACGTGTAAGATGCGCTATTTCGCCCAAAAGGTGTCAGTGGTGGGTTAATTTTACTCTTGAGCAGTCAAGCTGCGTACATAACCGACACTTTCGCGTTCAGCACGGGTATTAAGATTTTTGATTTGCGAGAATCGGTTACATCAATCACAAGAGCTTTGCCCTCAGCTATGCTAACATATAGCCAACAAGGAACTTAGAGTGACACTATGAATCAGTATTTAGTGATTACCGCAGTTGGCTCAGACCGACCAGGGATCTGCAATGAAATCGTCCACCTCGTTGCCAACGCAGGTTGTAATATCATCGATAGTCGCATCGCCATGTTCGGCAATGAGTTCACACTCATCATGCTGATATCTGGTAACCCAAGCTACATCACTCGCGTAGAAACCACCCTACCGCTTTTAGGTCAGGAACATGATCTGATCACCATGATGAAGCGTACTTCCAAACACGACTCAATCCCGAACCAATACACCGTAGAGGTGTTTATTGAATCTGAGGATCGCGTTGGGTTGACTGAGGAATTTACCCAGTTCTTCGCCGATAAAAACATTGGTCTCGCCTCGCTCAGCGCGCAAACCATTGTCAAAGAAAAAGCGGGCACCGACGTTGATCAGTTCCAAATTGCGTTAAGTGCCAACGTCGAAGAAGACTGCAATCTCATGCAGCTTCAGGAAGAGTTTGAAGCGCTGTGCAATCAGCTTTCGGTAAAAGGGTCGCTAAACTTCATCAGCAGCGGCCACTAAAAATAACAATTCGATCTATAAAGAACACAATCTTCAAAGGAAATTCAATGAACACATTGACTGCGGGCACACCTGCCCCACAATTTTCACTGCTTGACCAAGATGGTAACACGGTGTCTTTGGCAGATTTTAAAGGTAAGAAAGTGCTGTTTTACTTCTACCCTAAAGCGATGACGCCAGGCTGTACCGTTCAAGCACAAGGCCTTCGCGATACCAAAGCAGAACTCGACGCTCACAATGTCGTTGTATTGGGCGTGAGTATTGATCCTGTTAAGCGCTTGGGTAAGTTTATCGAACGTGACCAACTTAACTTCACGCTATTGTCCGACGAAGACCACGCTGTCGCTGAGCAGTTTGGTGTTTGGGGCGAGAAGAAGTTCATGGGCAAAGTCTATGACGGCCTGCACCGCATCAGCTTTTTGATCAATGAAGAAGGCGTGATTGAGCACGTGTTTAACAAGTTCAAAACTAAAACTCACCACGAAGTCGTGCTGGATTACTTGAACGGCTAAGCCTTCAATTAAATTTAGATATAGAAAAGCCGCTCTCTTGAGCGGCTTTTTACTGTGGATACTATTTACTTCTATGTGGCGGGCTGTATTGGTTCATCTTGGCTTGGCAGTGCATTCCATACCGCTTTTACAAGCGTTGCCAACGGTATCGCAAAGAACACGCCCCAAAAGCCCCACAAGCCTCCAAACACCAATACAGCAACGATGATCGCCACAGGGTGAAGGTTCACTGCCTCAGAGAACAAGATCGGCACCAATACATTCCCATCTAGCGCTTGAATAATGCCGTAAGCCACCAGCAACCAGTAAAATTGTGGGGTTAATCCCCATTGGAACAAACCAACGATCGCTACTGGCACAGTGACCGCTGCAGCGCCAATGTATGGAATAAGTACAGAGAAGCCGACAAGCACAGCAAGGAGTACCGCATAGCGTAAATCTAGAATCGCAAAGGTGATGTAACTGACTGTACCTACAATAATGATTTCCAGCACTTTACCGCGAATATAGTTGGAGATCTGCTGGTTCATCTCAACCCATACTTTATTCGCTAAGCGGCGATTTCTTGGGAGCACGCCGCTCGCCATATCCACCATCTCGTCTTTATCTTTCAACAAGAAGAACACCAATAACGGGACTAGAATCAAATACACGGCAAGCGCCGCTAGGCTCACTAAAGACGCCAATGACCCTTTAACTACGCTCTCACCGAGCAGCATAACTTTATCTTTGACGTTACTAATGATGGTCTCGACAATATGCACTTCAGCAAGGTCTGGGTAGCGCTCTGGAATAGATGCCACAAACTGCTGTAATCCGCTGTACATATTAGGGATATCGTTAAGAAGGTTACCGATCTGGTTCCATATAGTCGGAACCAAACCAAAGATAGCCATCAGCATCAAACCGATGAACACCAAAATCACGGTTATTACTGCGAACGTTCGCGGTAACCCAAGCTTTCTTAGCTGACTGACTGGCCATTCGAGTAAGTAAGCTAGCACGATCGCCACAAGCAATGGTGCAATTAAGTTGCCAAAGAAGTAAATGGTGATAAAACCAAATAGCAAAATAACCACCAGACTTACCGCATCTGGATCTGAAAAACGTCGTTTGTACCAACGACGGACCATTTCTAGCATTCGCTATCCTTCTTATTAACTATCGTCATTACGGTAACCTCACCTTGTTGTTGGCACTGCACATTCGCTTTATGCTTGATCAGGTAGCTGCTGCAATCACGTACGGACTGACGATCGATAATTCTAACCTTTAATGTCTGGTTAGAACCCAGTGCCTTATAGGCTCGCTTAACCAAAAGCAGTGACATAGGACAACGCTCTTGCTCTAAATCGAGTTCGATGTGCGTCATCAGTTTGTTTTCACTCATCATCTTGCACGCGCAGTATGGGGGTTACCTTCAATGCGTCTATTGTAAAGACTTTTTCAGGCATCCCCAACCCGTATGTGTTACAGAACACCAATTACCTCAACAATGTATCACCAACAAACAATAACTAAAGTCTATCTTTGTCACGGATAAGTCCTTTTCTAACGTCTATCCGTATGCAAAAATGTTGCCCAAGAGGATATGGTAGGAAACCCAGCGTCAGTTTTGTGGTCTTACTTACCAACTATAAAGGAGTTACCTCACCAGCATGTTGAAACGTACCCGTTCGTTGCTTTGCTTATGTATTGCAGCCACATTATCTACTCCCCAAGTGTCGTACGCCGAGATGGATCTGCCCGATATCGGCACGGCTGCGGGTGCAACTCTAACCATAGATCAAGAGCTTATCTATGGCGATGCCTACATGCGTATGATTCGTGCCAGTTCACCTATCATCAACGACCCTGTGCTCAACGAATACATAGACTCGGTTGGACATCGACTAGTCTCCAGCGCTAACGATGTGAAAACGCCGTTTACTTTCTTTATGATCCGCGATCGCAACATCAACGCATTTGCCTTCTTTGGCGGATATGTCGCGCTTCATTCAGGCTTATTTCTGCATGCGCACTCAGAAAGTGAGCTTGCCTCTGTTATGGCGCACGAAATTGCCCACGTGACACAGCGTCACCTCGCACGCCGAATGGAAGACGAGGCACGCCGTTCCCCAGCAACCGTTGCCGCGCTAGTGGGCTCACTGCTGCTCGCAATCGCAGCCCCTCAAGCTGGTATGGCGGCGCTCACGGCAACAACCGCGGGCTCAATGCAGGCTTCTATCAACTACACCCGCAGTAACGAAAAAGAAGCAGACCGTTTTGGCATCGCCACCTTGGCGCGCGCTCAGTTCGACGTGAATGACATGCCACGCTTTTTCGGCCGACTTGCCGATGAATACCGATACGCCAGTAAGCCACCACCAATGCTGCTGACTCACCCATTGCCAGAAGATCGTATTACCGATACTCGTGAACGTGCTCAGGCTTACCCGCCGCTGCGTGTCCAGCCATCAATCAGTTACCACTTGGCTAGAGCACGCATTGTTGCTCGCCATGCTGGCATCAAATCCGATGCGGCAATGGACTGGTTTAAGCGTACCGCCAGAAAAGCGCCACCAAAAATTCAGAACTCCTTTGAGTACGGTAAAGCGTTGGTCTACCTAGACACGAACCAACTAGACAAAGCTGAAGCAATACTCGACAAATTGCTCAAACATGATCCGAACAACAACTTCTATCTCGATGCTGCATCGGATCTCTACATCGCGAAAAAACAGCCTGAGAAGTCGGTCAAACTGATGAAGAGCGCACTGACGGTCAAACCAAGCAATGCGGTAATCACGATCAACTATGCTAATGCGCTGCTTGAAAGCGAAAAAACGGATGAGGCTATCAAGGTGCTGCAACGCTTTACCCACGATAGACCCAAAGACACTAACGGCTGGCACTTGCTATCTGAGGCTAACATTAAACTAGGTAACAGTGCTGAGGACTTAGCAGCACGCGCTGAACTCATGGCGTTAAATGCTCAGTGGGATAAGTCGATTCAGCTCTACTCCCAGGCCAGCCAACTCGCCGAACTTGGCAGTTTAAAACAAGCTCGCTATGACGCACGAATCGACCAGCTACTGGTCGCCCGTGAGCGTTTCATGGCACTACAATAAAAACAGAAAGGAACCCTTATGTCAGTCACCATTTTTCATAACCCACGCTGCTCAAAAAGCCGTCAAACACTATCTCTGTTGGAAGAACAAGGCATTGAACCAGAGGTTGTGAAGTATCTAGACACACCGCCAACGGTTGAAAAGCTTAAAGAGATCTTTGAACAACTTGAACTAGACAGCGTGCGTGCAATGATGCGTACCAAAGAAGATACCTACAAGCAGCTCAACCTCGCTGACCCAAGCTTCACCGATGACCAACTGTTCCAAGCGATGTTTGAAAATCCAAAGCTTATCGAACGCCCTATCGTCGTGACTAACGGCAAAGCCAAACACGGCCGCCCACCAGAGCAAGTACTTGAGATCCTATAATGTCTTGCCAAATCTTGGTGTTGTACTATAGCCGTCATGGGAGTACCCAACGGCTGGCTCGCGCCATAGCTCGTGGGATTGAGTCGGTAGAGGACTGCGAAGCGCTGCTGCGAACTGTGCCAGAGCTGGAAGGTGAGCGAGAATCGCAAACCGATGCCGCCGCCACACTCGCCGAGTTAAAAGCTTGTGATGGGCTCGCAATGGGAAGCCCAGTTTGGTTTGGCAATATGGCAGCGCCATTGAAGCATTTTTGGGATCAAACCACCTCACTTTGGCTCAGCGGCAGTCTCATCGACAAGCCGGCTTGCGTGTTCACTTCATCATCATCGATGCATGGCGGACAAGAAAGCACGGCGATGAGTATGATGCTACCGTTACTGCACCATGGCATGATGCTGATGGGCATTCCTTATAGTGAACCAAAACTTCACTCAACCACCACTGGCGGCACCCCATACGGTGCTTCTCATGTGGCGAACAACAGTGTACAGCTGAGCGATGATGAGTACGCGTTAGCGACGGCGCTTGGCCAACGACTGGCGTCCACTGCAAGCAAGCTTAAACGTGTTAACTGAAGACCAATCTGTATCAAGGACTAGGTACAATCGATGAGCCATAATTCCCTTATCAATACTGCAAACATGCGCGCCTTTGCCCTCAGTGCCAACTTTGCCCTGCTCTTTTGGGTAGGCTTATGGCACGGCTATTTGTCACCGCATATCAATCCTTATGCTTTAACGGTAGCTTGGTTGATCCCGCTGCTGCTG
Organism: Vibrio sp. CB1-5; assembly: GCF_059412285.1. Taxonomy (NCBI): domain Bacteria; kingdom Pseudomonadati; phylum Pseudomonadota; class Gammaproteobacteria; order Vibrionales; family Vibrionaceae; genus Vibrio; species Vibrio sp. CB1-5. The sequence continues at coordinate 10,901 of NZ_JBJHPB010000028.1, forward strand.
CCTCTGCCGGGCATATTAGCGGGAAAACCTTATACTCACGCTTGGGCAAACTTTGTGTTGATGCTGTACTTTTTGCACGCATTGACACTGCTTTACGCTGATGAAGGCGAGCGTTGGCTAGCAGTTGTTGAGCTGATTCTGACGAGTTTCGCCTTTGTGGGTAATACCGTCTATGCACGCCTGAAAGGCCGAGACATGGGATTGAAGCTACCCAGATTATCTTCAGTAGAAAAGAAAGAACGCGAGCGCTTTGGAAAATAGCGGAGCGCTAGAAACAGCTGAGCCTTTGAAGAGCTGAGCGATAAAAACAAAAAGGAGGCATCATGCCTCCTTCTTCAATGGGAAAACGAAAGTTATCGTTACCGATTAATACAGCCACTCAAAGCTAAGTTCAGGCTGCGCCGGCTTTCCCAGCTCGCTCATGCCATCAGTCACAAGTTCTTCAGTTGCAGTATTGGTTGGCGCTACGCCGCTCTCACTCTGTTCAACTGCCGTGCCTTGCTCTGGTGTGATCATCTCTTCTGTTGCTAGCACTTCGCCGTCTTGAACGGGCGCTTGCACAGGAACCTCTACTGGTGCTTGTTCAAGTTTTTTCACCAAACCCAATTTCAGCACTTCTTCTTCAAACGCTTCTAGTGAACCAAGCAGAGACACACGCATTGTCACGACATCACCACTCACTTCAGCCACATCGACTTTTGCTGTTGAAGCTAAGCGACCAAGAGCACGCTCGAGTGTGAAAAACGCATCAGCACTGCTCATACGAGAGAAAGACACAGAGATCATACCTGCGCTCTCGCCCAGCGTCGTCGCCGCATTTTGAGAAGCATAGTAATCGCTGATCTCATCAATAGCGCTGGCAATAGCAAGTTCACCAGATGTTGAGCCCGTCACTGGCGATAATGTGTTTTTACCGAGTTTGTCTGGCGTTTGGTCGTACAGAGTGTAGCGAAGATTATTGCCTTGCAGGCGAATCACCGCAATAGCATCAACCGGATAGCGCGCCGTTGCCTCTGCAATAGGGTCGACAAAACTACCCCAAAGGTCCGTGGTTTGAATCCCTGTAATGTCGTCAAAGTCACCAATTGGGAATGTAATTGGCAACCCCCGGCGATTGGCTTCTTTTTTCAGCTGGCTAGCGGCTTGCGAGTTACTATGCTCCCAAACGATGGTGCGGTCATAGCCACTGTCTTCCACCAGCCATACCATGACGTTCTTACGTTCAACAGGCCACGACGGCAAATCAGCTTGCGTCAGTAGCGTATTGATTTGCTGACTATTAAAGCTCAAGCGCATCGCCTGCTCACCGTCCACTTGAGTGTAGCCAAGCTGAGTGATGTATTGAGAGCTCTTACCTAATGCCTTTTTTACAACCGGGTTGGACGCTGCATTGAGATCACCACTGGCCTTAACCAACACCTCTAACATGCCTTTTTGGCGTGCCAGTTCATCGGCATTCGGCTGCTGGGCATCCACTACTACTTCTGTCGAATAGATATCGACTTTTGTCAACGCATACGCTGGCAAAGCACACGCGGCGGCCAACAACCAAGCTAAATAACGCATAAGCATCCTAAATTACATACAGATAAGCGGAAATGATAAGCAAGTATGCGTTTTGGAGCAAGCTCACTACTTCAAGGTTTGGTCAATAAGTGAGTTTACTGGCTCGCATCGACAGATCAAATAGTAACTCACTCGAGCTATTGAGATTCAGGCAACAAAAACAGCGTTCTCTTTAACTAGATCATTAAGTAAACGATTACAAGATGCTAGAATCCCATCCGTTTTGCTTAACTCTTTTTGACTTGCTTGGAAAATCATTATGAAAACGATCTTACAAGGCTCGCAAATGCTGTTTGTCGCGTTTGGCTCCTTGGTACTCGTACCTCTTTTAACTGGCCTCGATCCTAACGTAGCATTATTTGGTGCGGGTGTCGGCACCTTACTGTTTCAATTGGTAACACGCCGCAGTGTGCCTATCTTCCTTGCCTCTTCGTTTGCCTTCATCGCGCCAATTATGTTTGGTGTGCAAACTTGGGGTATTGGTGCAACGATGGGTGGCCTAATGGCTGCGGGTGTTGTCTATGTACTAATGGGCGCACTAATTAAGGTGAAAGGTGTCGAAGTCATTCACAAGCTACTGCCGCCAGTGGTGGTTGGGCCTGTGATCATGGTTATCGGCTTGGGTCTTGCCCCTGTCGCAGTAAACATGGCGCTGGGGAAAACAGGCGATGGTGCCGTTCAGCTTATTGATGGTAATGCTGCGCTATGGATTTCAGCGATTTCGCTCATCGTCACCGTTGGCGTCAGTGTGTTCGCAAAAGGTTTCCTCAAACTTCTACCTATCGTGAGCGGTATTTTGGCAGGCTACGCGACCAGCCTCTTCTATGGTGTGGTTGATTTCACGCCTGTTGTTGAAGCATCTTGGCTATCGCTACCTAACTTCACTGCGCCAGAATTTAACATCAATGCGATTTTGTTCATGCTGCCAGTTGCCATCGCTCCAGCGGTTGAACACGTAGGTGATATGCTAGCTATTTCAAACGTAACCGGTAAAGACTACCTGAAGAAACCAGGTCTTCACCGCACAATTGCAGGTGACGGCGTGGCTACGATTGCAGCATCTTTGGTCGGTGCGCCGCCAAATACAACCTACAGTGAAGTAACGGGTGCTGTAATGCTAACCAAAGCATTTAACCCAGTAATCATGACTTGGGCTGCGGTCACTGCTATCGTCCTTGCACTAGTTGGTAAGCTTGGTGCGATTCTACAAACCATTCCTGTTCCAGTGATGGGTGGCATCATGATTTTGCTATTCGGTTCTATCGCAACCGTTGGTCTGAATACACTAATCAAAAACAATGTGGATCTGCATAAATCACGCAACCTAGTGATCGTTGCGATTACCTTGGTATTTGGTATCGGTGGTATGGCATTTGGTATTGGTGACTTCAGCCTTCAAGGCGTGAGTCTGTGTGGTATTGTTGCGATTATCCTCAACCAGATCCTGCCTCACGATCTTGGTGAGAACAAGGTTGTCGATAACGCTCAAATGGAAGACTAATTCCTACTGATACAAAAAAGGCTGACCAGTTGTCAGCCTTTTTACTATTTCCTATTTACAAGCAGAAAGTCGGAACTTATAGCGTACCGAAGATCTTGTCACCCGCATCACCTAGGCCAGGTACGATGTAGCCTTTGTCGTTTAGGCACTCATCGATAGCGGCTGTGTAAAGCTCAACATCTGGATGTGCTTTTTCTAGTGCTTCGATACCTTCAGGTGCAGCAACCAAAACTAGAACTTTAATGTGCTTACAGCCTTTCTCTTTTAGTAGATCGATAGTTGCGATCATAGAGCCACCTGTTGCTAGCATAGGGTCAACAACAAGAGCGATACGCTCGTCAATGTTCGATGCTAACTTGTTAAAGTATGGTACTGGCTCAAGTGTTTCTTCATCACGGTAGATACCCACTACACTGATACGTGCGCTAGGCATGTGCTCAAGAACGCCGTCCATCATACCAAGGCCTGCGCGTAGGATCGGCACTACGGTCACTTTCTTACCTTTGATTTGGTCAACTTCAACTGGGCCGTTCCAACCTTCAATCGTCACTTTCTCAGTTTCAAAGTCTGCAGTCGCTTCATACGTTAACAAGCTACCCACTTCGGTCGCAAGCTCACGGAAACGCTTCGTGCTGATGTCACCTTCACGCATCAAACCAAGCTTGTGTTTTACTAGGGGGTGTTTAACTTCAACAACTTTCATGTCCAACTCCGGCAAAATTTTACAAAACCTGCAAATTATACATGGTTTCTTTCACTATTTCAGTTAGCAATGTGGTCAAAATGGTATTTGTACGCAATAAAATGTCACAACAGACTGTAAATCCACAGAATGATGCTTCGATAAAATAGTTTGTATTTTCTTACGCAAACGTTTTCCTTTTTGGATAAACCCCTGTTAGAATAGCGCCGCTTTCACATCCATTTATTTATCGAGGACTGTCCCGTGAGCGGAAACAACACTTCCCTAAGCTATAAAGACGCTGGTGTAGATATTGATGCTGGTAACGCATTAGTTGACCGTATTAAAGGCGCGGTTAAGCGCACTCGTCGCCCTGAAGTAATGGGAGGCATCGGTGGATTTGGTGCTTTATGTGAGTTGCCAACAAAATACAAACACCCAGTATTGGTATCTGGTACTGACGGTGTAGGTACTAAGCTTCGCCTTGCTCTAGACATGAACAAGCACGACACCATTGGTATCGACCTTGTTGCTATGTGTGTGAACGACCTAATCGTTCAAGGTGCTGAGCCACTATTCTTCCTAGACTACTATGCAACGGGCAAACTTGACGTTGATACTGCTGCAGACGTGGTATCGGGTATTGCTGAAGGCTGTATCCAAGCAGGCTGTTCACTGATTGGTGGTGAAACTGCTGAAATGCCTGGCATGTACGAAGGTGAAGACTACGACGTTGCTGGTTTCTGCGTAGGTGTTGTTGAAAAAGAAGACGTCATCGACGGCACTAAAGTTGCTGCTGGTGATGCACTGATCGCTGTGGGTTCAAGCGGCCCACATTCAAATGGCTACTCGCTTATCCGTAAGATCCTTGAGGTGTCTGGCGCAGATAAAAACGAGAATCTGGGTGAGCGCACTATCGGTGAGCACCTACTAGAGCCAACTAAAATTTATATCAAATCAGCTCTTAAGATGATCGCTGAACACGATATCCATGCAATCTCTCACATTACTGGCGGCGGTTTCTGGGAAAATATCCCACGCGTATTACCAGAAGGTACTAAAGCCGTTATCGACGGTAATAGCTGGGAGTGGCCTACTATCTTCAACTGGCTACAAGAGAAAGGCAACGTTGATACATTCGAAATGTACCGTACTTTCAACTGTGGTGTAGGTCTCATTGTAGCGCTTCCTAAAGCGCAAGCAGATGCTGCAGTTGAACTGCTAAAAGCAGAAGGCGAGAACGCATGGGTAATTGGTGAGATCGCGACTGCAGAAGCTGGTGAAGAGCAAGTAGAGATCAATTAATTTCATGAAGAATATCGTTGTTTTAGTTTCAGGTAATGGTACCAACTTGCAGGCAATTATTGATGCCTGTGAGTCAACTATCTCGAATGCGAAAGTGCGTGCTGTTTTTTCTAACAAAGAATCTGCATTTGCACTGGAACGTGCGCGTAATGCTGGCGCCGAGGCTGAGTTTCTCGACCCTAAGCTGAGCGAAACACGAGAAGCATTCGATGCTGAGTTGATGCGTCGAATCGATGTGCACAAACCTGACCTATTAGTGCTAGCGGGCTATATGCGCATTCTTAGCGGTGAGTTTGTTCGCCACTATATGGGTCGAATGATTAATATTCATCCTTCGCTACTGCCTAAGTACCCAGGGTTGAATACGCATCAACGTGCCATCGAGAACTGCGATGAACACCACGGTACCAGTATCCACTTCGTTACAGAAAAACTGGATGGTGGGCCGATTGTTTTGCAGGCAAAAGTGCCAGTATTCGATGACGATACCGTCGAAACACTAGAGCAACGAGTTCAAAGCCAAGAGCATAAGATCTATCCATTGGTTGTAAAATGGTTTGTTGAAGATCGCTTGATCATGGATGGAAGTAGAGCCCTATTAGATGGCGAGGCTCTCGGGCCACAAGGCTACGCTGATAAATAGTTCAAACGCCAAACGGCATTGCGAATGATCTAAAAAGCGAGTGATTTTCATCACTCGCTTTTTTAATTTTATCGGCCTATCAAAACTACAAAGGCTCGGTCGGCGCTTGGCTTTTTGGCTTGGCCTCTGCAAATGCTACATCGGCTAGCTGTTCCACATTACTACCAACACGCTCACCAAAATGAAACAGGTTATACTCTCCTGGCTTCATTCGATGCCACGTTTCATTGCCGGTTAATGGCTGAGTCGCCACCACCGAAACCACATCGTTGGGTGTCGTTTCCTCTTGGAAATTGATAGTGACATTTTCATCCAGCAAAGTTGCTTTACCAAACGGTGCTTTTCGCGTAATCCAATAAAGGTGATTGGTGCAGTAAGTCATGACGTACTCGCCATCGCTCAGCAGCATGTTGTAGACACCAAGCTCTCTTAGTTCATCACAACACTCGGCCACATAAGAAAACATGGCCTCCATGTCTTGCGGTGGCTCAGGGAAACGCTGCTCTAGCTTTTTCAGCAACCAACAAAACGAGAGTTCACTGTCAGTTTCACCTACAGGTCGAAAGTGACCCGTATCGAGTTTTTGGTAATCTGTTAGCTGACCATTATGAGCAAAGGTCCAGTAACGTCCCCATAACTCGCGAGTAAACGGATGAGTGTTTTCCAAATTCACTTGGCCTCGATTCGCTTGTCGAATATGACTCACTACCGCCCTGCTTTTAATCGGGTAGCTTTGTACTAACTCAGCTATCTTCGAATCGCAGCTTGGCTGCGGATCCTTAAAGGTGCGAAAACCTTTCCCTTCATAAAAGGTGATCCCCCAACCGTCTTTGTGAGGGCCAGTATTGCCGCCCCGTTGAATTAGGCCAGTAAAGCTAAAACAAATATCTGTTGGCACATTAGCGCTCATGCCAAGCAATTCACACATTGAGTTCCCTACTCTTTTTGTTCCTAGTTGTCATCACAATAGCAAGCTGCTATTCCATCTCTTTTTCAACTAACTGGATGATGATGTGGATGATTTTAATATGGACTTCTTGAATGCGGTCAGCGTAGCCAAAGTGTGGTACGCGAATTTCAATATCCGCCAGACCTGCCATTTTACCGCCATCTTTACCCGTCAGAGCGATGGTTTTCATGCCTTTTGCCTTAGCCGCATCAATCGCCTTAAGAATATTACCAGAGTTACCAGACGTTGATAAACCAAACAGCACGTCACCACGGCGACCTACTGCTTCTACGTAACGAGAAAAGACAAAATCGTAACCAAAATCATTACTCACGCAAGAAAGGTGGCTTGGATCAGAAATCGCAATACCAGCGTAACCCGGACGGTTTTCACGATAGCGACCTGTTAACTCTTCAGCAAAGTGCATAGCATCACAATGCGAACCACCATTACCACAAGACAGCACTTTACCCTCTTGCTTAAACGAGTCAGCAATCATCTTCGCAGCAGCTTCAATCTGAGCAATGTTGTGGTCGTCACTTAAGAATTTATTCAGTACTTCAGCAGCTTCAGTTAGCTCATTTCTAATCAAGTCTTGGTACATAGTATTGTTCTCTTTGTTTTTTCGCCATACCTATGCGATGGCTGTTAACTCTGAGTTTACCTATAAACCGTCAACTCTGTCGATAGATGGCACATGACCACAGCACCAATTTCATCATTATTGTTGTTCAAATTGACGTTTGGCAGACAAAGTGCTGCCTAAGCCGCTTATTTTGCAATCAACTAGAGCAATTACTTGACAGATTTTACATCTGTGCAATATTTTAATTACAATTATTACTGGTATGACCTCTTACCTTGCACGTACAAATAAGAGTCAATGCCATCGCAAACTGACCCAAAACAACAATAAGTACCCAGATAAAGGAACCATCATGGACATCTTGCTCTCTCTCATCGCCTTGCTCGGCGCTATTGGTATCAGCTTTTATCAACGAGCGTCACTGGCAAAATCCCTTTTGCTAATCACCTCAGCAATGGTGCTTGGCACCCTGCTTAGTGTATTTGGCGCTATCTCATGGGCACTCTATGTCGCCACTGTGGTGGTGTTGTGTGTACCATCGATAAGACAATCGCTCGTCTCTGCTAAAGCACTCGCTGTGTTCAAAAAAGTGCTCCCTGCTATGTCACAAACCGAGAAAGAAGCCTTAGATGCAGGCACGGTATGGTGGGAAGCGGAACTGTTTAAAGGTAAGCCTGATTGGCAAAAGCTGCAAAACATCACTCCATCGAAACTCACTGAAGAAGAAGAAGCCTTTTTAGATGGTCCTGTCAATGAAGTGTGTGCGATGATCAATGATTACCAAATCACCCACGAACTGGCGGACCTTCCACCAGAGATTTGGCAATACCTTAAGGACAATAAGTTCTTCGCGATGATCATCAAAAAGCAGTATGGCGGTCTTGAATTTTCCGCTTACGCGCAGTCTTGCGTGCTGCAAAAACTGTGTGGTGTATCGAGCGTTGTCTCTTCAACAGTGGGTGTTCCGAACTCATTAGGTCCAGGTGAGCTTCTGCAGCACTACGGTACGGAAGAGCAAAAGGACTATTACCTACCAAGACTTGCCCTTGGTAAAGAGATCCCATGTTTTGCTCTAACCAGTCCAGAAGCTGGCTCTGATGCGGGCTCAATTCCAGATTTTGGCGTAGTGTGTAAAGGTCAATGGGAAGGCAAAGAAGTTTTGGGTATGAAGCTAACGTGGAACAAGCGCTATATTACCCTTGCACCTGTAGCTACTGTGTTGGGGCTAGCTTTCAAGCTTAGAGACCCAGACAGTCTATTAGGTGACAAAGAAGATCTTGGCATTACCTGTGCTCTTATCCCGACTCATCTAAAAGGTGTGGAAATCGGAAATCGCCACTTCCCACTGAATGTGCCATTCCAGAACGGTCCAACTCGTGCAAATGAGATTTTTGTTCCCATAGACTTCATTATTGGTGGTCAAAAGATGGCCGGCCAAGGCTGGCGTATGTTGGTTGAATGTTTGTCTGTTGGTCGTGGTATCACTCTGCCATCAAGCTCAACGGGTGGCATCAAGACTGCGGCTCTCGCAACCGGCGCTTACGCTCGCATTCGTCGTCAATTTAAGCAGCCTATCGGTCACATGGAAGGCATTGAAGAGCCATTAGCACGCCTTGGTGGCAATGCGTACGTGATGGACGCTGCAAGTCGCCTAACCGTGACAGGCATCGACCTAGGGGAAAAACCATCAGTTATCTCTGCCATCGTCAAATACCACTGTACTCACCGAGGGCAACGCAGCATCATTGATGCGATGGATATTGTCGGCGGTAAAGGTATCTGTCTTGGTCCTTCAAACTTCCTTGGTCGAGGCTACCAAGGTGCACCTGTTGCTATTACGGTAGAAGGTGCCAATATCTTAACTCGCTCGATGATCATCTACGGTCAAGGTGCCATTCGCTGCCATCCTTACGTGTTGGAAGAAATGGAAGCTGCTCACTCAACCGCTTCAAATGCCGTCGATAAATTTGATAAAGCACTAGCCGGTCACGTTGCCTTTACGGTCAGTAACCTAGTGCGCAGTTTCTGGCTAGGTCTAACTGATGGTCGTGGCTCTTCTGCACCACATAAAGATGTCACCACTCGTTACTACCAACAACTCAATCGTTACAGCGCCAACTTAGCTCTGCTATCGGACGTCTCCATGGCAGTGCTTGGCGGGTCACTGAAACGCAAAGAGCGCTTATCCGCTCGTCTAGGTGATATTTTAAGTCAGCTTTATCTAAGCAGTGCGACACTTAAGCGCTACGACGTTGAAGGGCGCAATAGTGAAGATTTACCTATGCTTCACTGGGGCATGCAAGACAGTTTGCTGCAAGCCGAGCAAGCACTAGATGACTTCTTAGCAAACTTTCCAAACAAAGCCATCGGCCGCTTACTACGCGTGATTGTTTTGCCTCTCGGTACAGTACGTAAAGCGCCATCGGACAAGCTCGATAACCAGGTTGCGCGTATTCTGCAAACTCCAAGCGCAGCACGTACTCGCTTAGGTTATGGTCAGTACTTCGAACCAACTGAGTACAATGCCGTTGGCCGTATTGAGCAAGCGCTAGACATCATTCTGCGCGCTGAGCCTGTATTTACCAAAGTGTGTAAAGCCATTGAGCAGCGTCGTCCGTTTACCCAACTGGATAAAGTGGCAGTGATTGGCTTAGAAAAAGGCATCATTAGTCAGGAAGAAGCACAACTATTGACCACAGCAGAAGCACATCGCCTATACACCATCAATGTTGATGACTTCTCACCGGAGGAGCTGGCAGCAAAGCCCGTTTATCCGGCGATGGAGGAAGTCGCGTAAGCTCTGAATAACGTGCGCTTAGAAACATAAAGCAAAGCCAGCAAGAAACCTTGCTGGCTTTTTTAATTCGTATTTGCGGTATATTGCTTTTTGGTCTGCCGCTATTTGGCTAATATCAACCAGGCATTTTCAACTGCATTTCTGGCAGCGAAGCCTTAATGGCTCTGCGGCGTCTGAAGAACCACCAAATCAAACCTCCCACCACAATCAACACAACATTGCCCACCGCGATCGCGATGATGGCGTTTTGACGCACCTGTTGACGATGCGCTAAAACCTGCGCTTCTTGTTCCGCTTTCTTCCTTGCCTCACGAGCTGCCTGCTGCATTTGCTCCGCTTTCGCAAGATCAATAGTGCCCACTACACTAAAGGTACGGTTTGGCAACTCAAACACTAGAGGTCGTCCGGAGGCCGATTCATTGGCATAGACGCTACCAGACCAACTATAAGTACCGATTTGATCGCTATCGTGAAATGATACTACCGTGTCATTTTCATCGTTATCTGCTTGATTCTGAGCGACGCTTTGGCTGTCATCTGGCTGTTGCAGTTCAATTGACGCGGCAAGCGAGCCCGTCTCCAGAGTCGCCGGTTCACCGCGAACCACCACCTGATGTGGAGTTTCACCTTCCCCTTGAATAAAGCGGGTAACAAATGGTGTTGGGTAGATAAAGACTTCTTGTTCAAGCGCACGCAAGAAGACTCCGTTGCCCGTGGTAATTCGTACGTTGTATTTGCCCGGTTCGACTGAGATCGGCAACTCGACGGTAAACACACCGTCACCAGAGCGCTCATCTAATCCCTCACCATTATCAAAGAACTCGCCAATCACAATAGGCACCGGCGCTATCTTTTCGCTCTGCTGGTTATTTTTCTGAGCCTGCTCTTCTAGATACCGGGTCATCACAACACGAAGGTTAACCCTATCAAGAATGTTTTCTACAATGAGCGGCTCATCGTCACTCATCAACCGAGCGGTGAACTTAAGCTTTTCGCCTTGATAAATACGTTGTGGGAGCGTCTCTGCCTTAAGACTTAACTGAGAAATGATTTGAATATTGTTTTTCGGGCTCACTTTGCCGATCGCCTGCCAAGGCCCCGGCATAGGACGCTCGATGGTAATCACATCAACGGTTGGTTCTTCTATCCAGCGGACGTGAGATGGGTGACGCCAAGCATAGTATTTTTTACCATCGGGTCTAACCAGTGTGACAGGCTTAGAGCGCTCTTGGCGATAGACTAAGAAAGTAATCCTATCGACGGTTTCATCGACTCGAAAGCGGTTGTCGAGAAAAGGCATTGAGGATTCACTCGCGACCGCACCCACTGTCAGCAATAACCACATGGCTATCGCTAGCATTATCCTCTGCATGATTCTCTCCTACTGACGCCAGAGACAACTGCCGCCTTTTTCAACGATATCTAAACGCGCACTGTGCGCATCCAATTCATCGGCAGAGGCCATCAAAACCTTTAATGATTTTCTTGAAGATGTGAGGCGCTTAATAGATTCGCCACCAGCATCACCATCTGACTGCCCCGCATTAAACTGCATTGACGTTTGACCGCCCGTCATCGCCAGATAAACGTCAGCCAAGATCTCCGCATCGAGCAATGCGCCGTGGAGAATACGTGCTGAGGTATCGATGGTGTAGTGTTTTGCTAGAGAGTCGAGGTTTTTTCTCGCCGGCATGTTTGCCATACGCTTCGCCATGGCAAGGGTATCGGTGACCTTACAATATTGGTCTGTGGTGCCTATTGAGGCATCCAACATTCCGAACTCATGATCCATAAAGCCCACGTCGAAGGGCGCGTTGTGCGCCACAAGTTCAGCGCCCTTGATGAAGTCTAAGAACTCTTCATGCACTTGCTTATAAACCGGCTTATCGAGTAGGAACTCATCGGTAATACCGTGAACGTCGATCGCGTCAGGCTGGATTGGCATGTCAGGCTTAAGGTAGACGTGAAAGTGACGGCCAGTCAGCTTGCGGTTGATGATCTCAACAGCACCAATTTCAATGATGCGATGTCCCATATAGTGAGGGCCACCCTCACGATTCATACCCGTGGTTTCGGTATCGAGTACCACGATTCGGCGCTGTTCTGGATTGTGACTGGTATTCATGGCGTTTTGTATGTCAGACTATGTAGATAAACGTTCAAGACTCTATAGTATCAAATCATGACGAAGCAGGTTGAAATTTTCACAGACGGCTCTTGTTTAGGCAACCCGGGCCCTGGCGGTTACGGTATTGTGCTGCGCTACAAGCAGAATGAAAAGACCCTAGCCAAAGGCTACACCCTCACCACCAATAACCGCATGGAAATGCTGGCCACCATTGTCGCATTACAAGCGCTTAAAGAGCCGTGCGACGTGATCCTGACCACCGACAGCCAGTACGTGCGTCAAGGTATTACACAATGGATCCATAACTGGAAAAAACGAGGCTGGAAAACCGCAGACAAGAAACCAGTGAAAAACGCTGACCTATGGAAAGCGCTCGATGCCGAAACAGCTCGTCACACGGTTGATTGGCGCTGGGTTAAAGGTCACGCAGGTCATCGCGAAAATGAGATGTGTGACGAGCTAGCCAGAGCGGCCGCGGAAAACCCAACCGAAGAAGATACCGGCTATCAGCCTAGCTAACGACAATCGCTGGACTGCTGTTTATCTGCAGTCCGATAACTGACGCTTGCGGGTGTCAGTTTCTTTTTCAAGCGCCAGTGGGGCTTGATCGGTTTTAGTGGATAGGTACGCTTTCTAGCGACGATAAAATACAAACTGCCCATTGGCGATGCCCAGTCACCAATACTACTCTCTAACCAAGTCCACATGGTGCGATAACGTTTCATTGGAAACAGTGCGTAGGTGTCGGCATACACGACTTGGTAATTAAGTACTCCGAGCCAATCTTTGATACGACCGGGAGTGAACATTCGACCACTCCATGGAAAATTGTTTTTTCGCCATGGCATCAGACTTGCCAATCCGGTAAAACTCATGGGATTAAACCCTGTCAAAATCAAATAGCCATCATCCATCATCACCCGATCAACTTCGCGCAGTAGACGGTGGGGATCTTCCGCATACTCAAGTTGATGCGACATCACGATCGCATCAAAACTCTTTTCTAAAAATGGCAATTCGTAGCGGTCAGCGATAACATTGTGAAGAGGATTTTTAATATCAAGATTGACTTGATGCTGAATATTGCAATTGCAGCTGGTTAACTCGCAGCTTAAACCACCTAACTTAAGCAGGTGATAGCCAAATAGTTTAGGGCACCACTCGTCAAGGCGCGTTTGAATCGACTCTGAGACCCAGAGCCCATTAGCGAGCTCATCCCAGGAGTGGGGATGGTCTACTTTTTTCTTGCTGCGAGCTGGTTTCATATTCGGGTAATCTCCCAAACCGAACTGGAGAAACAACAATGTTACATATCAAAAGCATACCTGCATTTAATGACAATTACATCTGGCTTATTCAAAATAACCAAAACTTGTGTGCCGTTGTCGATCCAGGCGACGCAGAGCCCGTCATTAACTACCTAGAGCAGCACGAACTTGAGCTTGTAACGATTCTTGTGACCCACCATCATTGGGATCATACCGGCGGTATCGCCAAGCTGATTGAGAAATATCCATCTATCAGTGTCATTGGTCCTGAACACTCTTCTACCGAACACCTGACCCATAGGGTAGCCGAAGGTCACCGCATAAACCTTTTCCACGAGGAGTTTCTGGTACTGAATTTGCCCGGACACACTCTCGACCACATTGGCTTTGTGGGTGATGGTAAGCTGTTTTGCGGTGATGTTTTATTCTCTGCCGGTTGCGGCCGCATTTTTGAAGGCACGCCCGATCAAATGTTCAACTCACTGCAAAAGCTCATGCTACTCCCGGAAGAAACCGAAGTGTACTGCACACACGAATACACGTTGAGCAACCTCGCTTTTGCCCTCGCCGTCGAACCACACAATGAGGTCTTGCACCAATATCGCGATGACGCGAATCAGAAAAGAGCCAAGGGACTTCCGACTTTACCTACATCGATTGCCGTGGAAAAACGTATCAACCCGTTCTTACGTACTACGCAAACCGAAGTTGTGAACTCGGTAACAAATCGCAGTGCGAATAATGATCCCTTAGCCACTTTTACCGCATTACGTGAGTGGAAGAACGAATTTTAACGTTTTGCTGCTTGTTTGGCCCAACGCCTATTAGTATTATGCTCAGCCGTTCAAGTAAGAGGTTGTAGCAAACACAATGCATAAGAAATACAGTTGGGCATTTGCCCTGTTGCTGGCTGGTTGTCAAATGACTCCGCCAGATACAAGCAGCACCACAACAGAGCCAACCAACTCTCCTGCAGAAACAGCGACAACTAAAACAACAAAGCCCGTTTCCGTTACCACTCCTGAAGTAAAACCTGCACCGAAAGCACTCACGCCTCAACAACAAGAGGATGTTTGGAAGCGTATCGCGATGCAGTTGGAGATGGAGATCCCGGACAATGCGAAAGTCGATTACTATCGCAAATGGTACATCAAGCACCCTAATCACTTAAAAACGGTCTCGCAGCGCGCTAAACCATTTTTATATCTCATTACTGAAGAGATCGAAGCACGTGATTTGCCGCTTGAACTAGCACTACTTCCCATCGTAGAAAGCTCGTTTGATGCGTTTGCATACTCACACGGCAGTGCGGCGGGTTTGTGGCAATTTGTTCCAGCCACAGGTAAAGCATTCGGCCTAGATCAAACGTATTGGTTTGATGGTCGCCGCGACGTAACGCTATCGACCAATGCTGCGCTCGATTACTTAACGCAGCTTAACCGACGCTTTGACGGTAACTGGAATCATGCAATTGCGGCTTACAACAGTGGCGGCGGCCGAGTCTCTAGCGCGATTCGAAAAAACCGCAATGCAGGTAAACCTATCGACTTCTTCTCGCTAGATTTACCTAAAGAGACCAGTGGCTACGTGCCAAAACTATTGGCTTTGGCTGATATTCTCGCCAACGCTGAGAAATACGGCGTGGACATCCCTGCAATCCCAAACCAACCTGTTCTTGAATTGGTTGAGCCTAATGAGCAGCTTGACCTAGCAATTGCTGCTAAATACGCCGGTATCTCCGTCAAAGAGCTACAGAGCTATAACCCAGCGTACAACCAATGGGCAACAGCGCCAAATGGCCCACAGACCTTGCTACTGCCTATCGACAGTGTTGATCAGTTCCGCGTTGAACTGGAGAAAAACCGTGGCAAAGGCATGCGCCTAGTTCGTTATAAAGTGAAATCTGGCGATTCACTCAGTGTCATTGCACAGCGCCACCAGACAACGACGAATGTGATTCGTAACGCGAATGGTCTAAGCAACAATAACATTCGTGCTGGTCAGCATCTGTTGGTTCCAACATCAACCAAAGACGACTCTACCTACAGCTTGAGTGCGTCGAATCGCTTAGCGAAAACTCAATCGACCTCTCGTGGTAACTACAAAGTCACCCATAAGGTAGAAAGTGGTGATAGCTTGTGGTCGATTGCGAAAGCGAACAAGGTGTCACACCAATCATTAGCAAAATGGAATGGTATGGGACCGAGAGACACATTGCGTGTCGGACAAGAGCTAGTCATTTGGAAGAATGGCGGAGATGGTGCCATCATTCGCACTATTTTCTACTCAGTGCGCAGCGGTGACACCATTAGCGGTATTGCACACAAGTTTAAAGTGCGCACTAATGACGTGGTGAAGTGGAACAGCCTACAGAAAAACAAATACCTGAAACCCGGTCAGAAGTTAAAACTGTACGTTGACGTCACTAAGACCAGCGCCTAACCGTTACTTGAGTTTAAGTTGTAAAGCCAGTCTGTTGACTGGCTTTTTTACACCTGATAATTACTCGCAAAGACTCAAACAAAAAAACGCCAAGCAGTTAGCTTGGCGTTTTCCTATTAAACTCGTCGAGTGAGCTACGTAAGGTATTCGCTATGGGCGATACACTTTAACGTTGCTGTAGCCTTGCTCTTGCAAGTACAGGGCTTGCAAACGGCTCATTACGCCACGGTCACAGTACAGCAGGTATGTTTTCGATTGGTCAAGGTCGCCAAACTTAGTGCCTAGCTTGAAGAATGGCAGATGTTTCACTTCCACATTATCAAGCTCAAGTGGACTTGCCTCTTCCTCTTCTGCACTGCGAATGTCTAGTACAATAGCATCGTTTTCAACCGATTCCACTTGCTCAACCTCCGGCGCCTGCTCTTGGCTCTCTTTCTCGATATCACGGATATCGATCATACGAGCATCACGCACCACTTGTTCAAGTACAGCGAAATCAAATTTCTCTTCTTCCGCTTCAAGCTTCGCTTTAACTGCTTTTACCGTTGGTTTGCGAGAAATCACACCACAATATTCAGGCATGGTCTTAGCAAAATCTTCAGTACCGATTTCACGTGCAAGATCGATGATGTCTTCTTTATCCCAGTTGATAAGAGGGCGAAGGATCAGCGTGTCTGTCACGCCATCGATGTGACGAAGGTTAGTCAGTGTTTGGCTAGAAACCTGACCTAGCGCTTCACCTGTCACTAGTGCTTCAATGCCGAACTTTTCAGCAAGCATACCACCAGCACGCATAAACATGCGCTTAAGGATAACGCCCATTTGGCCGTCTTCCACTTTCTCAAGGATCTCAGCAACAACCGGTTCGAAGTCTACAGAGAGGAACTTCACCTTCGCTGACGAGCCGTACTTGTTCCACAGGAAGTGAGCTACTTGTTTTACACCAATCTCGTGCGCAGGGCCGCCAAGATTGAAGAAGCAGTAATGCGTTTTTGAACCGCGTTTGATGTGCAGGTAACTCGAAACACCTGAGTCAAAGCCACCCGAGATCAAGCTCAACACATCTTCTTGCGTTCCTAGCGGGAAACCGCCCAGACCTTTATGACGCGCGATAACCTGATTCAACTTGTCGTTCGCCACTTCGATGTTAACGGTCACATCAGGCTTCGACAGCTTCACACGAGCGCTTTCTACCGCTTGGTTAAGACCGCCACCCACGTAACGCTCAAGCTCAATCGAAGTAAAGTCGTGCTTACCACGACGCTTCGCACGTACCACGAAGGTTTTTCCCTCGATACGTTTGCCATTAAGATCAAGAACTTGCTCATAGATATCGTGCATATCAGTAAAATCAGATTGCTGAACCTCAAGCACGTGATGGATACCAGGGGTTTGAGTCAGGATCTCCAATACTTCTTTATGATATTGGTCTGAACTTGCACTCACTTCAATGTGATCACGACGGTTAAACACCGCCACCGATTCCGTACGGCGCTGGATAATGATTCGCAGGTTGCACTCAAGGATCCTTGTAAAGCGCTTACGCACTGAATCGCTTTTTACAAAAATCTCTGGATGGGGCTTTACGATAAATCTCATAGTCTTTTCACATCTCGTTGCAATGCTGTCTGAGCGCGACAGTATGGGGAAACACATATCAACTGTAGTACAAATTCGCTCAACTCAGAGTGCAAACTATGAGACTTCACTGAGCGATTGTTCATTAGGGGCGCAAGTATACCCGCAACCTTTATAAGATGCGAGCAATCCACCTAATTCAAACAAAGGGCGGTACTCTGTGGTATAAAAACAGAAACGCCAGAGCTGAGCTCTGGCGCTTTTAGAAGTCACGGCAATTACTTATCCATTAGTTGCCATCAGCCGATACCTCATCAGTATACACTGGCTCACCTTGCATGATGCTGATTTCAACTCGGCGATTTCGAGCCCGTTGTCGCTCGGTATCATTCGGCCCCAGCGGCTCTGTATCGGCGACGCCGATGACTCTGAGTCTGAGGTGTGAGAAGCCTTTCACCTTTTCCATCTCCTGCGCGACCGACACGGCACGCTGTGAAGAGAGATCCCAACTTGAGCGATAAAGCTCAGAGTCGAGTGGCAGGTTATCGGTATGCCCAGAGACACGAACCTGACCAGGAATGTCTTTCACAAGATCGGCAACCTGCCTAACCAACGGTCTGAACTTCGGCTGTAAGAACGCAGAATCTTCAGGGAAGGCACCTTTTTCTTGAATACGAATAACAAGCTGCTGCCCTAGGTTTTCCACCTCAACGGCACCTTGATTGATCTCTTGCTGTAGCGCTTGCTTAATTACTTGCTCCAGCTCTTCAAGATCTTCGTTCTGCTGTTCACTCTCTGAAGACGCAGTACCAATCTGATTCTTTTGAGTACGATCAGCGGTTTGGCCTCCGGTGATCTTGCCATCATCACGCTGATTACCACCCGCTCTGTCGGAGTCACCTTCTTGAAACTCTAACGTCTGCTGAGTAATATCGATAGTTTGCTGCATGATCACATCAATTGGCGTCGGCTCTGGGCGGCCAGGTCTAAACTCTTGAGCAATAATGCTCGTGCCCTTCGGAATATCTTTCACCTCAAGGCGGTTTTGCACACCAAACGCAAACTTCATCGAACCTGCTATTTGTTTAAACTTCAGCACGTCCATTTCTGAAAACGACAGCAGAAGAACGAAAAAACACATCAACAGCGACATGAGATCAGAGAAGGTCGCCATCCAAGCGGGAGCACCTGGAGGTGGACATTTACATTTGCCTTTCTGTTCCATCACTTAATCCCGTTATTAATCATTACGGAAACGCTACTCGCCATCGAGATCAAACGCGCGCTTGTTTTCATTGATGTAATTTTTAAGGTAGCCATCGATAACGCGAGGGTTCTGGCCATCTTGAATTGCCAGCACACCATCCATTATTAGACGACGATTGAGATTCTCTTGTTCCCTACGCAAGGTTAGCTTATCGGCAATTGGGAAGAACAACATGTTCGCAAGCATCGCACCATAAAGCGTAGTGAGTAGCGCAATCGCCATCGCTGGACCGATGGATTTAGGGTCGTCCATGTTCGATAGCATCGCAACCAAGCCAACCAAGGTACCAATCATGCCCATTGCGGGCGCAACATCCCCGTAAGCTCTAAACACTGCCGCACCTTTTTCGTGGCGCTCATCAGTCAGGGCGATATCCTTTTGCATCGCATTGCGCACCACTTCTGCATCATGGCCATCAACGAGAAGATCAATGCCCTTTTGCATAAAGCTATTTTGAATGTCCATTTCCTCGAGCGCTAGAAAACCACCTTTACGCGCTGCGTCAGCCATTTCAACAATCTTAGCGATCAGATCCTCTGGTTCATCGGTTTTGAATATAAACGCTTTACTGGCGATTTTGGCGGCACCAAAGAATTGCCCTAGCGTGAATTTCATCAAGACGACAAATGTCGATCCCCCGATAACGATAAATACCGACGTAGTATCATAGTAAGTCATGATGCTGCCACCGAGCACCATCGCAATAATTATCGAAGCGACCCCACCAATGAGGCCTATCAGCGTTGCTAAATCCACTCAACACTCCATAGAAAATTTGACATCTTAGCCACTCAGACGAACCGAAAAGCAGCCCGAGTCTATCTCGTTACTTTTAGGTTATCGACCAAGTGGCCATATCTTTAAGTGATTTATGACCACAAAATCACAAAATTGCGTCGCCAACTGTCAGAACTCCTTCGCTTCCATTCGCTTTCTACAGAGAAGATAACGGCTCAGCTGGCAATATTGACGTTTTTTTTAGCAATCAAAATCCGCACAGTGGTTGTTAACAGCATTTTTCGCACCATAAGTTTGACCATCGCTAGCCGCTCATGTAACGTTCGATCATTTCATAAAAAATAAGTACGTTATGGCGACTAAGAAACCTGAGAACATGTCGTTCGAAGCGACAGTAGACGAGCTCGATACACTCGTAGAACAACTGGAAAACGGCGATCTGGCACTGGACGATGCGCTGAAGAAGTTCGAGCGTGGTATCGCCCTAGCGAGAGCTGGACAGCAAAAGCTGACCGAAGCGGAACAAAAAGTTAGCATCTTATTGGCTAAGGATGATGACGCCGATCTTCAAGACTTTACTCAGCCGTCAGAATAATTTCAAAAGTGAGTATCCCCATGATTGAGACTTTGAAGTCTTATCAAACCCGTAACAACCAGCAGCTGGACGCTTGGTTGGATGGCTACCCCTTTCAGCAACAACGACTGATTGAAGCCATGCGCTACGCCCTGCTTTTGGGTGGCAAGCGTGCGAGACCATTCTTAGTCTATGCCACTGGCTCTATCTTTGGTTGCAGTGAAGAGCAGCTCGACACACCAGCCGCTGCGATTGAGTGTATTCACGCCTATTCTCTCGTCCATGACGATTTGCCGGCTATGGACGATGATGAATTGCGCCGCGGCAAAGCAACTTGCCATATAGAATTTGATGAGGCCACCGCGATTTTGACCGGTGATGCTCTGCAAACGCTAGCCTTCACCATATTATCAGAAGGGACTTTGGCGCCATTTGCCGAGTCGCAACGTATTACTATGGTAAAAGAGCTTGCGCGTGCTTCAGGTGCTGCGGGTATGTGCATCGGCCAGGCATTGGATCTCGAAGCTGAAAACCGCCAAGTTACATTGGATGAGCTTGAGCGTATCCATCGCCACAAAACGGGCGCACTGATAAAATGCGCGGTTCAACTGGGCGCATTGGCAGCGGGCGATAAAGGTCGCGAATACTTGCCACAGCTTGAAACCTACGCTGAAGCCATTGGCCTCGCGTTCCAAGTTCAAGATGATATTTTAGACATTATTGGTGACACTGAAACCCTAGGAAAACCGCAAGGCTCTGATGTCGAACTTAACAAGAGCACTTATCCTGCATTGTTGGGGCTAGAAGGGGCTCAGCAAAAAGCCACACAGCTTTTTGAAGAAGCACTTTGTGCTTTGCAAGCGATACCCTACAATACGCAACTACTCGAAGACTTCGCCCGATACGTCATCGAGCGCAACAACTAGACTATATTAAAGCGCTAAATAACTATGACACTTGATATTTCAAAGTATCCGACACTGACATTAGCAAACACGCCAGAAGAACTTCGTCTAATGCCGAAGGAATCTCTACCTAAGCTGTGTGAGGAGCTTAGGACGTATTTGCTAAATTCAGTGAGCCAGTCTAGTGGACACTTGGCTTCCGGACTTGGCACGGTAGAACTTACCGTCGCCTTGCATTACGTCTACAACACGCCTTTCGACCAACTAATTTGGGATGTTGGCCATCAAGCCTACCCGCATAAAATCTTAACGGGTCGTCGTGAGCAACTTTCAACCATCCGTCAAAAAGACGGTCTGCACCCATTCCCGTGGCGTGAAGAGAGTGAATACGACACGCTGTCTGTCGGCCACTCTTCAACATCGATTAGCGCCGGACTTGGTATGGCGATTTCAGCTGCCAAAGAAGACAAAGACCGTAAAGTCGTCAGCGTCATTGGTGACGGTGCAATTACTGCGGGTATGGCGTTTGAAGCGCTTAACCACGCAGGTGATGTACATCCGGATATGCTTGTTATCCTAAACGACAATGAAATGTCGATCTCGGAAAACGTTGGAGCCCTAAACAATCACCTTGCTCAAGTGTTATCTGGAAGCCTGTATACTTCTATTCGTGAAGGCGGTAAAAAAGCGCTATCGGGTCTGCCACCAATCAAAGAACTGGTTAAGCGTACAGAAGAACACCTCAAAGGGATGATTGTTCCTGGAACTTTATTTGAAGAGCTTGGTTTCAACTACATCGGCCCTGTTGATGGTCACGATGTGAATGAACTGGTAAAAACGCTGAAAAACATGCGTGAACTTAAAGGCCCTCAATTCCTGCACATCATGACTAAGAAAGGTAAAGGTTATGAGCCTGCAGAGAAAGATCCTATCGGTTATCACGGCGTACCTAAGTTTGATCCGTCGCACTCAACCTTACCGAAAAGCAGCTCAAGCAAACCAACATATTCGAAAATCTTTGGCGATTTTTTATGTGATATGGCAGCTAAAGATCCATCGCTAATGGCGATTACGCCAGCGATGCGTGAAGGCTCGGGTATGGTTCGTTTCTCTAAAGAATATCCTGGTCAGTACTTCGATGTTGCTATCGCTGAGCAGCATGCTGTAACACTAGCAACAGGAATGGCTATTGCTGGTAATAGACCAATCGTCGCGATTTACTCGACTTTCTTACAGCGTGGCTACGACCAACTGATCCACGACGTTGCGATTATGGATCTGCCAGTGATGTTCGCCATCGACCGTGCAGGCCTTGTTGGTGCAGACGGTCAAACCCACCAAGGCGCGTTTGACCTTAGCTTTATGCGCTGTATTCCGAACATGGTGATCATGGCACCAAGTGATGAGAACGAGTGTCGTCAGATGCTTTACACCGGTCACATGCACACAGGTCCAAGTGCTGTTCGCTATCCTCGTGGCAGCGGTAATGGTACGGCACCAGAAGCTGAGTTTACCGCTTTAGAGATCGGTAAAGGCCGTATTGTTCGCGAAGGTGAGAAAGTAGCGATTTTATCATTCGGAACCTTTTTGGACTGCGCTTTGGTTGCAGCAGACAATCTCAATGCTACCGTGGCTGACATGCGATTTGTTAAGCCTCTCGATGAGGCGCTTATCCGTGAGCTGTGTGACAATCATGATGTGATCGTCACTCTCGAAGAAAACGCTATCGCTGGCGGCGCTGGTGCTGGGGTGATTGAGTTTATGATGAGTGAGAAGCTAATGAAGCCAGTGCTTAACCTTGGTCTTCCCGACAAGTTTATCGCACAAGGCACACAAGATGAGCTTCACGCTGAACTCGGCCTTGATGCTGCTGGCATCGAAGCCTCTATTCGCGATTACATCTCCAAGTAGAGACGCATCCACAAGTTAAGCAAAGAAAGCGACTCTAGGGTCGCTTTTTTATTGCTAGTTTGTCTCGTTCAGAAGACACAAAAAAAGCCGCAACCTAAGTTGCGGCTTTTCAAATTCATTGCATGGCAATTACGCGTTTGCTTCACGCTCAGCGATAAACTCTAGTGCCATCTTAATACGAGCAATCACACGGTCTTTGCCTACAAGCTCCATAACAGCATCAACTGAAGGTGATTGACCACCACCAGTCACTGCAACGCGAAGTGGCATACCGATTTTACCCATGCCAATTTCTAGTTCTTCGCAAACTGCAGCAATCACTTGATCTTTAATGTTTGCCGTTGTCCATTCTTCTAGTGCTTCTGCTTTAGCAAGCGCAACTTCGAGTGGTTGTTTAGCAACACCACGTAGGTGCTTCTTCGCTGCACCCGCTTCAAACTCAGAGAAATCTTCGTAGAAGTAACGGATTTGCTCAGCAAGCTCAACAAGCGTATTACAGCGCTCACCCACAAGCTTGATCACTTCTGTGATAGCTGGACCGTTTTCTGTGCTTAGCTTCTGCTCATCTAAATGCCATTGCAGGTGCTTAGCCACGTACTCAGGTTCAGATGTCTTGATGTAGTGGTTGTTCAGCCAGTTTAGCTTATCTGTGTTAAACGCTGATGCTGACTTAGAGATTGCATTCAGTGAGAACAAGTTAATCATCTCTTCTTGAGAGAAGATCTCTTGGTCACCATGAGACCAGCCTAGACGCACCAAGTAGTTGTTTAGTGCGTTTGGCAAGTAGCCTTCATCACGATATTGCATAACCGATACGGCGCCGTGACGCTTTGACAACTTAGCACCATCATCACCTAGGATCATTGCACAGTGTGCAAAAGTCGGAACTGGCGCACCTAGTGCTTCATAGATGTTGATTTGACGTGGTGTGTTGTTGATATGGTCTTCACCACGAACTACGTGAGTGATACCCATATCCCAGTCATCTACCACAACAACGAAGTTGTAGGTAGGCGCACCATCAGTACGACGGATGATAAGATCATCCATTTGGCTGTTAGCAATCTCGATACGACCACGGATTTGATCATCAAATACTACGCTGCCCTCTTTCGGGTTGCGGAAACGAATCACACATGGGTCACCATCTTTCGCCGCCGCATTAGCCGCAACGATTTTCGGGTGGTTTGCATCGTAACGAGGGATCTCTTTATTTGCTTCTTGCTCAGCACGAATCTCTTCAAGTAGCTCTTTTGGTGCGTAGCACTTATAAGCTTTGTCTTCAGCAAGTAGCTTGTCGACCATTTCGTTGTAACGATCAAAACGCTTCGACTGGTAGTACGGACCCTCGTCCCACTCAAGTCCCATCCACTGCATACCTTCAAGGATCGCATCTACCGCTTCCTGAGAGTTACGCTCTAGATCCGTATCTTCAATACGTAGAACGAATTCACCGCCCTGGTTTTTAGCAAATAACCAAGAGTAAAGTGCAGTACGCGCACCACCGACGTGAAGATAGCCAGTTGGGCTTGGAGCAAAACGTGTTTTAACCGTCATCGAAAGTACCTTATTGTCAACGTCGCACAATGCTTGTCATCGTGCGTTGCAAATTTTGGGCGCTATTTTATCACCTTACACTAATTCTACAATCTCTATACCTAAATGAGATGAAACCGCTTGACCTTACCCTTGAGGGAAGGTTTATGTTTACCGTTAATGAACAAGTATCGAGGTTGGTTATGGTCACTTATACGCTCAATTTATCAGGCTTATCCTGTATGGGTTGCGTAAAAAAAGTTCGCAATGCATTGGAGCAGGCTTCGACTGATATTGAAATCAAACAGCTTGATAAGCACGCTTTAACTGTCTCGACGGATGCCCATATCGATGACATTATCCAGCCTATCGCCAACCTAGGTTTTGAGGCGAAACCTGTACGACATTTTGAGCTCTCGGGTCTTAACTGTGGCAAGTGCGTCGACAAGCTTCAGGCTCAACTTGAAACGCTTGATTCAAGTACTATTATTGCGCTAAGTAAGCAATCACTTACTATTGAATCAAATCTTGATGTTAATCTCATCCAAAACAACATTAAGCAAGTCGGCTTCCAAGCCATATTAAGCGATATCCCGCAAGGCGATATTGCTAGCAATGAGCTAAGCCATACGACAGAAAGTACGATCGAAAATACGCCTCGCGAATCTGTGAAAACTTCAGCCACCAACTCACCGGCTTCTTCTCAATCAGCCTCCAGCATTCAACTACTGATTCAAGGGATGACATGTGCCAGCTGCGTTTCGTCGGTTGAAAAAGCGCTGCAATCGGTAACTGGCGTCGACAAAGCGAGAGTTAACCTTGCAGAACAAAGCGCGTTAGTACTTACTAGCTTAGCCAACTCTGAGATTGAACAACCACTGCTTCAAGCTGTCAGAGAAGCTGGCTATCAAGGTGAAATAGTTGAAGACTTAGCCTCAACACAGAAAAAACAGCAGCAAGCACTACAGCAGCATCAAGCGCTGCAAAAACGCAATACGATGTGGGCATTGGCCATGGGCGCACCTCTTATGCTGTGGGGTGTACTCGGTGGCAGCATGACGATACAAAACTCAACAGATCAGCTTGCGTGGGGCGTTGTTGGCTTGCTGTGTCTGTGGCTTCTTGCCACCGCTGGTCGTGCCTTTTATGCCAACGCCTACCAAGCCCTCAAACACAAACGCGCAACCATGGATACATTAGTCGCCCTTGGCACGGGTGCAGCCTGGCTTTATTCCATGCTCGTTGTGATCATGCCATCTTGGTTTCCAGAAGCATCACGCCATATCTATTTTGAAGCGAGCGCGATGATTGTCGGTTTGATCTCCCTCGGTCACTTTATTGAAGCGAAAGCGAAAGCGAAAACCAATCAATCCTTACAGGCATTGATGAACTTGCAGCCTCAAGTCGCAACGGCCATTGTCGATGACCAGGACGTCACACTTTCTGTTAGTGACATTCAGCTTGGTATGCTGCTGCGCATTAAACCGGGAGAAAAAGTGCCCGTTGATGGAGAAGTCATTGAAGGTCACAGCTATCTTGATGAGTCGATGTTGACGGGTGAGCCAATCGCAGCTTTAAAAGGTATTAAGGATAGTGTTTCCGCAGGAACGGTAAATACCGATGGAAGTTTGGTGATCAAAGCGACTGGAATTGGCGCAAATACCATGCTTTCGCGAATCATCCATTTAGTGCGAGACGCTCAAAGCAGTAAACCAGCCATCGCCAAGCTTGCGGACTCTATTTCCTCGTTGTTCGTTCCCATTGTCGTTGCGATTGCACTGCTTTCTGCCTTGGTCTGGTTTTTCATCGGGCCAGAGCCAAAGGCGAGCTATATGCTCGTGGTGACCACCACAGTACTCATTATTGCATGCCCATGTGCTCTTGGGTTAGCGACGCCGCTATCCATCACTGTCGGTATTGGTAAAGCCGCCCAAGCAGGCATACTGATCAAAGATGCGGATGCGCTGCAAAAACTAAGCAAAGTCAATGCAGTAGTATTTGATAAAACCGGCACCTTAACGCTTGGGCAACCAAAAGTGCAAGCTGTCCATCCTATCGGTATTAGTGAAACAGAACTGGCAAAGTGGGTCGTGCCACTCGAAAAGCGCTCGGAACATCCGCTAGCTAAAGCTGTCACTGACTATTGGAGTGACGCGAATACCCTTGAGCCAGAGCAATTTGAGAACCTCAAAGGTAAAGGCGTGCAAGGCATCGTTGACAGCAAGCAAGTAGTGATTGCCTCAATCAATCACATTAAAGCACTAGGGGTCGACCTACAGGCACTTGAAGTCCCTCTTGCTCAGGCCGCCAATCAAGCACATACACCAATCGTTGTTGCTATCGATGGTCAAGCTGTCGCATTAATTGCAATTGCAGATGGGATAAAAACCGATGCCGCGAATGCCATCAACTCTCTAAAAGCACAAGGCATTCACACTATTATGCTGACTGGCGACAACCAGCATGTTGCTAGTGTGATTGGAGAACAACTGGGCATAGATGAGGTCATTTCTGAAGTACTGCCGGACGAAAAAGCCGCGCACATTGCCTCACTAAAAGGCCGCTATCAACATGTTGCTATGGTAGGCGATGGCATTAACGATGCACCTGCACTTGCGCTAGCTGATGTGGGCATTGCAATGGGCACTGGCAGTGATGTCGCCATTGAAAGTGCTCCTATGACGCTACTCAACAGCAATCCAGCGAGTGTCAGTTATGCCATCTCGCTATCCCGCGCGACGGTACGCAACATTAAACAAAACCTATTTGGCGCCTTTATCTACAACACCCTAGGTATCCCTATTGCCGCGGGTGTGCTGTATCCTCTGTTCGGATTTTTGCTAAGCCCCGTTTTTGCGGGAGCAGCAATGGCACTTTCGTCGATTACTGTCGTAACTAATGCTAATAGGTTAAGAAAGTTTCAGCACAAAGGCTAACCGTTGCTATGAGCGACATTAATAACATAGCAACTCATTGTTTCTAAGAATAATTACTTAAAAGGAAGAATTATGTCGACCACTAAACGAATGGTAAAACTGGCCACACTATCACTGGCCGTATTCACTGGTTCGGCGTTTGCGACCAACGTACTGACCTACAAATCGCCTTACTGCGGCTGCTGTAAGGACTGGGTGACTCACATGGAAGACACGGGTTTTACCGTTACTGTAGAAGACCACAAAAACATGAACCCGATTAAGCAAAAGTTAGGGGTAACACCAGAGCTCGCTTCGTGTCACACCGCGGTGATTGGTGACTACGTATTTGAAGGCCACATTCCAGCAGACGATATCAAAGCATTTTTAGACAACCCACCTAAAGGCGCGAAAGGGCTAGCAGTACCTGGCATGCCAGTAGGCTCACCAGGTATGGAGTATGGCGATCAAAAAGACCCTTACCATGTCTATGCTTACAATGAAAAAGGGCAGGTTTTTTCTTACCGCTCGCATAACATGTAGTCAAAAGCGCCCACGTTACCGTGGGCGCTTTTACATTGGGCCATTTTCAGATTGAACGACTCCAAGGTTTAACAAGCCGTCTAGAGCAATGCGTTAGAAATGGTAGCTACCACCGACAACAAACGCCGAGTTTGCGGTACCACGTGGGTAGTAAGGCGTTCTAAAGTGCCCTTGGCTTTTGTATTCAAAATACGGCTGAAACGCGTATTTCGTGAGCGTGAGCCTAAACTCATGATCCATCGCATTATCGCGATAGTTGTAATATGGGTAGTAAGCGCCGCCCATATGAATCACATTGTTATAGTGTAATTTAATAGGATGTGATTTCAGTTGGTATGCGATCTTGTTGTCAAAGCGATAATCGATGTCTGGCTTATAGCCCAAACGGTCATGCTGCGCATAGGCTTCCACACGTGTACGGTGACTGAGAGATACTCCCTCATCAAAATCATAACCAATCTTAAACAATGGTCGATACTGCATCGTCTCACCAAGTTGCATCAAATGCTCGTACCCAGCTCCTAGCCAAAAATTTTTCGACATTTGAAACTTTTGCTCAATCCCCAACGTCGTCAGAGGTGCACGTGCTGAGTGACCGTAATAGACATTGTCATGGTGATGATGGTGACTGTGTGGCGTTTGACCGATTGGAATATCTTCAATCTTAAAGCGTACTGTTGTATCGGTATCAAACGTGTGACCCGCTTCCATTTTAGCGGTGGTCTTTGATTCATAGAGATAGGTACTGTTGAATTGGATGTTGCCCTCGATATACGAGGAAGCAGCACTTGCTGCTATTGAAAAAAGTAAAGAGCAGACGGCAATAGTGGCGCGCATTTATCTAGCTTCCTATTAGAAATTTGCAGCGATTGTGCGGCACGACCAACAGTAGGGCAAATACTTACAATGTAAGGAAGATGTAAACATAAAACATTAAAAATCATACAGTTAACTACAAAGAAGCCAAATACGGCTTTAAACGTCAGGTCAACGTTAAGGTTTTATTTAAAGTTGACACTGTTAAGACCTAACGTGTCATTTTACGACCACACTCTGCTCAAACAAACACCACATCAATTAAAGTAATTTCTCATTAAAATAGTAAACATCAAACATTAGTATTTTTTACGCACTTATAAAATACAAAAAAGGCTCCCAATTTGGGAGCCTGAATCAATAGGGTCAAATTACGACTTAGAATCCGTAAGATGCACCAAATACCAACGCGTTGTTTTCGTTGTTAGCTTGATTACGGTACTCGATGTATGGTTGAACACCGCTACGTGTCCAAGTTGCACGAAGCTCGTGGTCCATAGAGTTGTCAGCATCGCCTTGCTTAATTACGTAAATGTTGTTGTAGCTAACCGCTAGAGGCTGATCTTGGAAAGAGTAAGCGATTTTGTTATCTAGACGTGTTTCGTCGTTAGTTTTTACACCGCCACGTACGTCATCTGCTTGGATGTGGTGACGAGTACGGTTGCTCAGAGAGATACCGTTATCGAAGTTGTAACCGATTTTGATAAGTGGACGGTACTGGAAAGTTTCACCCGCTTGAATTAGGTGGTGGTAACCGGCTGCTACCCAGAAGTTGTCATTGATGTTGAACACTTGCTCAGCACCCAGAGTAGTGAATGGTAGCGGGCGATCTGCATCGCGCACATCACCTAGAGGGATTGCATCGATTTCAACCAAAAGAGTCGTGTTTGAATCAAAAGTATGACCCGCTTCTAGTGTAGAAGTTTGTTTTGCGCCTTGTAGGTAAGAGTCATGGAATTGAACGTTACCTGTTACGTAAGAAGAACCTGCGAATGCGCTTGTTGATGCTACTGCTAGAGCGGTAAGAGCGAGAACTTTTTTCATGGTTAGAACACCTTTAATTAATTGTATGTGGGCGACTTATGTTGTCGTCTTGTTACATTGCCGTTTTGGCTTGAGCACAATATAACGACATTTAATTCGCACCAACAAATAATAAGCGCCCTTTAGTGATCCTTATCACCAATAACAAACCAAATAAAATATAAAACCAACCAAAACAACAGCTTAAATCAAAACAAAAACCAATATCTATTTTTGTAAAGCGATGTAACCAGATCGCCATCACGAAAAAAGTCCTACTTATATACAATTCGTAGTTAGAATGGCAGAAAATTGTAGGTGTCAGCCTAACAATAGACGCTAAAACTGTGATCTTGGTGATGTATTTTAGAAAAAACAACGCTGTTTTTTAACGGGCAATACCACTTAATTCACGTCAAAGTATAAGTAATAAATACCAGACTTAGTCGGCTAAGAGGTAACAAAGCCGGCTACCGTCGTGTCAAAAGCAATCGAGCAACCACTAAGATTCAACCGTGAATAGTTTAAGTTTTTAAACGCTCTTGCATCCATTTTGTCATGTAAGATGATGCTTTTATTGCTGCATGTTTTAGAACTTC
Source organism: Vibrio sp. CB1-5 (assembly GCF_059412285.1). Lineage (NCBI taxonomy): Bacteria > Pseudomonadati > Pseudomonadota > Gammaproteobacteria > Vibrionales > Vibrionaceae > Vibrio > Vibrio sp. CB1-5. Next base: position 41,173 of record NZ_JBJHPB010000028.1, read on the forward strand.
TTCCCCATATCCAAAGCACTTGATATTCTTTGGTTACCCCTTATTTTCATTGAGCCTAAAAATGCTAGTCGTCTCGCAGTTCATTTGGTCAGCTTTTAGACTACGAAAACTAGTTTTGATGTTTTCTACATTGCTGATTTCGTTACATTCTTTTGGTGTACTCGCTGAACCATTATTGTTTCAAGCTCAAAAGGGCACTCAAACTCTATACCTATTTGGCACTGTTCACGTGGGTTCAAGGTCTCTGCAAGCCATAACACCGCAGGTAGAAAATGCACTAAAGAAGAGTGATGCTCTGGTTTTAGAAGCCAAACTCGGTGGCAACATCCATTTTCCCAGCCGTATTGCTCATCCCGTCAGAGATGTACTAACGAGCAGCGAGCTTGAACAACTCAATAGCATTGCCTCACAAACCCAACTGAGTCTCGACATGCTAAAAACTCTCCCCTCATGGCAAGCAGCGCTAGTATTGCAACAACATGTGTTTTCAGAGCTCGAATTGCACTCAGAATTTGGCGTTGAACGTCAGCTCAGTCACTGGGCACAGCATCATTCTTTACCGATAAAAGGGTTTGAATCCCTACAATTTCAGATCAATTTACTTGCCGAACAGCCAAAAGGCGGTAAGCAAATGCTGCTGCAAACAATTGATGCATGGCCTTATACCGAAAACAACATTCAATGTTTGATGAGGTCATGGCTCAGTGGGGATATCACCAACCTTGAAGCAATGTTACAAATCGATAGTGAAAACGATGACTTTTACCAACGATTTCTTGTCGATAGAAATCAAGACTGGGTTAAGAACTTAACGACATCACATGGCTATCAGAACGGTACTTTTTTCATTGCTGTTGGGGCGCTGCATTTAGTTGGAAAGGAGAGTGTAGTGGCATTATTAGAGAAGAAAGAATTCTCAATTAAACAAATAAGTCATTCCGAAACTGCATACTGCAGTATCAAACCACATGCATAGCGTCTTATTTTTAAGACAATATCTTCGATTAAATCTGTCGCTATCAAAGGAAATACTGTTTTTTAGTCCGAATTCAACTGCGAAGTGCGACACTCGCCAATATCAAGCAGCCAATACCATTTCTTTAATAACAATCGCTGGTTGCTTGAAGTCTAAACACTTTTTCGGTCGATAATTTATCCGCGTTAAAGCGAATTCAATATCGCTGTCTGTGACCGTTGTTAGATCGGTTCCTTTCTTCACATATTGCCTCAGAAGACCGTTAGCATTTTCATTAGCTCCACGCTCCCAAGAACTATAAGGGTGGGCAAAGTACACATCAGCCTCCAACTCCTTTGCGATGATTTCATGACCCGCAAATTCCCTCCCATTATCTGCTGTGATGGTATGGACATGCTCCTTGTATGGCGTGAGCAGCTCTATGGTTGCTTTGGTCACATCATCCGCTGACTTGGATGGCACTTTCTTTACTACATAAAACCGTGTTTTACGCTCTAAAATAGTCACCATAGCGCCAGTGCCGTGCTTGCCTAATACGGTGTCAATTTCCTAATCGCCAAATCGCTCCTTACTGTTAACAATACTTGGTCTATCATCGATAGAAATCGCATTTTTGATCGCTGGGGCTTTCTCTTTTTTACCGCGATGATACCGCTTGTGACCTTGCCTCAAGTGACGGTATAACTTGCCGCCCGAGCGTTTATCCTGCGCAACAAACCGATAGCTCCACTCATGGCTGACAGCGGCACCGACTTTAGTTAACACATTGGAGATCTGCTCTGGACTCCAATCTGACTCTAAAAGGACGCGGATAAAATCAACACGCTCCGGAGGTATTCTGTATTTACGCGCTGAGATACGTTTTTTGATTGACAACATCTGAGCTTCAACTGGGCAGTAATGACTTCCCTTGCGACCCCGTTTAAGCTCTCGGTACACTGTAGAGCGATGGCACTGAAGTGTTTTAGCTATTTCAGAAACCGAAATTCCCCGTTCCAAAAGAGCAGAAATCTGGTATCTTCTGCCCTCGGTCAACTGCTGATAATTCATGGTAGTAATGCTTGTTTCTTTGGCGAGAAGAGCGTACCACTTTCAGCAGTTGGCTTCCTCTTCTACACTTTTCCATGAATGTCGCACTTATTATCTGAAATCGGGGTCATTCGTTTTATCTTTAACGCTATCGATTAATGTGTAAAAACAGATAATTTGTAAAATCAATAATTTAAATTAACTGGTAGTTAGATAATGTTAGAAACAAAGTAACGAGATAACAATAACTAGCTCTATCAAAGCAGTCATATTAGCAATAATGAGCGAATTAATAACCCATTAATATTCAGATACTTCCCCCCCCCTACCTAGAAACCACAAACTCCTTATTTATCTTTAAAAAATTTTAAAAATCACAAGTTTTTTTGATCTTTATCCTTTTAGCTTCATACTTAAGTTGCTTTTGCAAACTTTATACAACTAATATGGAGAATCAAGATGAAGCGTTTATTTATAGCAATGGTCTGTGCTGTGATGTTTTCTATGCCATCCATAGCGAGTAGTTATTCGGCGGGTGGTAATGTTATTGGAAGCGTTGTTGAGTGTACATTACCAGACGGAAGTACAAAGACCACTTATCAACTTTACTGTAAAATGGCAAATGGACACGCCCGATACTAACGAGGCGAATCCTAGAGGAGAGGGGGTTAACTCCCCTCCTTCAATCCATCTATGATTGGGCAAGCGCTCTGATCATCACCAGGACAGCGCTCAACCCATTCTAGCAACTTAGATTCAATACTTCGCAAAGTCTCAATCTGCTCTCTGACATCACTCAGCTTATTAGTGGCAAAGTTCTTTACGTCTGCACTGGTTCGCATAGAGTTGTTTGCCAACTTCAAGAGCTCTCGGCATTCATCAAGTGAAAAGCCAGCTTTTTTGGCGTTAAATACAAATTTTAGGTCCTCAACCTGATCCATTGAATAGATTCGGTAACCATTTTCAGCACGTTTTGGGGCTGAAATGACATCTCGTTCTTCATAAAAACGAATCGACTTGGATGACAAGCCTGTTAGCTTCGCCACTTGACTAATGTTCATTTCAACCCTCTCAAGACTCTGTATTTAACGAGAAATCAACCAACCTAGAGCTTTTTGGCGCTCTTCAAGCGATGCCTCATTATACCAATACTGCATCATTTGTGCAGGCTGAGACTTAAACGTCGCAACATCACTGCCAGTCTTGCGATATTGATATGCCCAATCTACTAATTCTTCTCGTTCTGCTGCAGGTGCTTTATCATACCAATACTGAATCATCTGAACCGATTTGGCTCCTGATTCGATTTCAGGCTCTCCCACAGAAGTTGCAATCACAGGAGCAGCTGCTATTGCCGCAGTAGTCGCTACTGCATTCGTCTGGCCACGCTGATTCGCAAGCTCATCACTAAGAGATTTTATATACCCGTTCGCAATGAAAAAGGTAACTTTATAATCACTATTAGTGACCAAATCAAATTTAAAGTTTCCACCATTAGCACTGTTTAATACCGATTGGTCTATCGGGAAACTAATATACTGGGTGGCTGTACAATGTTCTGTACAAACACTGGTTGAAGGTTTGAGCTCAGTAAGATCAAAGAGCTTTCCTTGATAGGATGCTTTTTCAAATTCGGTATACGATTTAAAGTAAGACACCTCCATGTTCATGTAACCAGTAACTGATTTTTCTTCAGGGTTTCGACTAGCTTGTAATACAACCAAAGCATTAGATTTAAGAATATCACCACCGTTCGATGCATCGATCTCTGGGCTATATTTCTTTCCAACCACAGTAATCTTATCACCTTTGTGGCTTACGCTTTCCACTGACTGAGAAAAATCACTTTCTGAATCAAGGGAAGAGCATGCTCCTAACAACAACGACATTACAACTACAGTTTTTCTCAACATATTCCTCTCCTTTGACAGAAAAAGCGTTAACTTAAAGCAGCTAACGCTCCGAAATTACTATTTTTAAAATACTTGGTTTAGAAACCGTACTCAAGACCGATGCGAGTAACGATATCTGAACGGTTTTCCGTGCTGTCCGCAACATTTGTTGTGCGCTGAGCTACACGAAGATAAGGAACAAAACCATTAACAACTGCCATCAACTGACCTGAAATTGTGTGGTCTGCGTCATCTTGGTTTACACCACCTTTCTCCGAATCAAGGTTCGCTGCGTAGCCTAGTTTAAAGCCAATTGGACCATTCCAATATTGGCCAATAACTGAGTAAGATCCTTGATCATGTTTAATACCGCCCTGCTTCAACTGCTCTTGTTTATATGCTGCAGCTAAACCGAAACCTGCTGGTAATGATGCTTCAAAGCCGACGATGTACGCTAGAGTGTCTGTGTCGTCTGTTGTAGATGCTGCGGTATAGTAGCTGTCTCCTGGTTGATAAGCATTACCGTTATCATCCGTACCACTTTCTTGCGCAATCTTCCATTCAGCAGCCGTTGTGCTGCCTGGACGCTTACCTGTCTCTACCGCACCCATTAATGTCAGTTTCTCAAATGCATAGCGCGCGTTGGCTCCCGCAAAATACGCATCACGTGTTGCATTACCGCCACCATTATCATCGTCATCACGACCAACAGAAGCTGCAAAAGTGAATCCACCAAATTTAGGAGAGTCGTAACGTACTTGGTTTGATTGACGATCGTAGTGAGCATTAATACCACCCCAATCAAAGACAGAACCAAGACCTGGGTTAGAGAAAGGCCAGTCTACAATTTCGTATAGTGGCGTAAGTACACGACCAATTCGAACGTTACCGAAATCGCCAGACATACCAATATATGTATCACGGAAACCTAACACACCACCAGAAGCACCACCGTGAGCCCAGTCTGTATTATCAACATATCCAGACTCAATCTGCATTGTTACGCGAATGCTGTCTGTCATATCACCTGACGCACGGAAACCAATTCGAGATTCATTTTCTACAGCGAAGCCAGAGCTATCACTTTTATTGTCTGTTGTGTTGTAGTTCACTGCGGAAATTGCTGCAACACCATAAACCTCAACGTCAAAATCCGAGTTGATACCAACCTGACCACCAGCGCCTTCATCAGCAAAAGAACCAAATGAAACGACTGACGCCACTGCTGCACCGAGTAGGGTGCGTTTAAACATTTTTTCCATGGAATAAACTCCTAAAAATGGGTATAGCTGTTATCCATAATTCATTCTTAAGTTGGCCGCCGAAGAACAAATTATTTCCTTTATATTTATAATCAGAACTTCTGATTAAAGTTACTGTCTACACTCTGTGTATCCATAATCACAAGACTAACTTCGCGAGAAAAAATATCAATTCAAGACTTATTTTGGGTAGGAAAAATAGGAGGCAGTACAAATTTTAAGGTTAGTTATTGATGGAGATCTTATTTTTAAAACGCACTTTAATGAAATGCTTTACACTGATAAATCAACGCTATTTGGGCAGTTTAACCATGACTTTTCGTGAAGTGACTCGCATGGTATTTATTTTATTTAAATTATTAAAAATATAGCGATCGCGACATTTGCTTTTAAATTACCATTGCACTAGGGGAGAATAATTTGATATTACTCGCAAAAAAAAGCCCCGCTATAAGCAGGGCTAGTTTCAAATAATGCAGCTTTAATTAATTAACGCTATCAAATCAGCTTCAGTTCTTATTTCAATACCTAATTCTTGCGCCTTCGCCAGTTTAGATCCCGCATTCTCACCAGCAAACAAAATATCTGTTTTCTTAGATACACTGCCCGTCACTTTCGCACCGAGGGCTTGCAGCGCTGCTTTCGCATCGTTGCGGTTAAGTACTGATAATGAACCAGTCAATACCACCACCTTGCCGGCAAGCGGCTGAAGAGTGTCTTCTGCAAGCTCTTCAATAGCAGGCCAATGCACGCCCGCTTCAATTAACGCGCTGATCACTGATTGATTCAATTCCGCTTTAAAGAAGAATTGAATATGCTTAGCGACAATTTCACCCACGTCTTGCACTTCAATAAGCTGCTCGTGTGTCGCTTTGCTGATTGCTTCTAGTGTCTTAAAGTGCGCAGCCAAGTTAGCCGCAGTCGCTTCGCCTACTTCTCGAATACCCAGCGAGTAAAGAAAACAAGCCAATGTGGTTTCTTTAGATACGTTGAGGGCATTCACCACATTTTGTGCCGATTTAGGTCCCATACGCTCCAAAATCGTCAGTTGACCAGCTGACAAGCGGAACAGATCGGCTGGCGTTTCCACCATCTCTTTATCCACTAACTGCTCAATCACTTTCTCACCCAGCCCATCAACATCCAAGGCTTTGCGAGATACAAAGTGCTTCAGTGCTTCTTTACGCTGAGCTTGGCAAACTAGGCCGCCGGTACATCTTGCTACAGCTTCACCTTCGATGCGCTCAACGAGCGAGGAACAAACTGGGCAGTGTGCTGGGAACGTAATCTCTTTGGCGTCGTCAGGACGACGCTCTGGCACGTAAGAAACGATTTGAGGGATAACGTCACCCGCACGGCGAATAACCACACTGTCGCCGATCTTAACGCCAAGACGCTCAATTTCATCCGCATTGTGAAGCGTGGCATTGCTTACGGTTACACCACCAACAAATACAGGCTCAAGCTTCGCCACTGGTGTAATCGCGCCTGTACGACCCACTTGGAAGTCAACCGAGTTCAGCACAGTGATCTCTTCTTGAGCTGGGAACTTGTATGCGATAGCCCAGCGCGGAGCACGAGCGACAAAGCCAAGCAGCTCCTGAAGCGCAATCTCGTCGACTTTGATAACCACACCATCAATCTCATACGCTAGCTCGTCGCGCTTCTCTTGAATCGCTTTATGGTATTGCTTCACTTCCTCAATACTGCTCACTCGTTTGGTTTCAGGCCCCATAGGGAAACCCAGTGACTTTAGTTTCAGGAAGCGGTCGTAGTGGCTTGCCGGTAGCTCAGTGCCTTCAACAACACCTAGACTGTAAGCATAAAAACTAAGCGGTCTTTTAGCGGTAATACGAGAGTCCAATTGGCGCAAGCTACCCGCAGCGGCGTTTCGTGGATTAACGAAGACTTTTTCGCCCATTTTCGCAGCGATTTCATTGAGCTTGTTGAAGCCCGCTTTTGGCATAAAGACTTCGCCACGCACTTCGATACGAGCAGGAATGTCATCGCCCTGAAGCTTGAGTGGAATTGCGCTGATGGTTCGAACATTCTCAGTAATGTTCTCACCCGTCGTACCATCACCACGTGTCGCCGCTTGAACAAGAATGCCATTTTCATAAAGAAGGCTCACCGCCAGACCATCGAGTTTCACTTCGCAACAGTAATCACCGATGCTGGTTCGATTGAGGCGCTCGCAAATTCGCTTGTTGAAACCATCAAGGTCCTCATCAGAAAAGGCGTTATCGAGAGAGAGCATCGGAATTTCATGCTGAACTTGGCTAAAGCTGTCCAACGGTAAACCACCCACTCGCTGACTTGGAGAGTCCACCGTTATCCACTCAGGATGCTCGGCTTCAATTGCGATCAGCTCTTGCATTAGACGGTCGTACTCGACGTCTGGGATCTCAGGGCTGTCTTCAACATAGTACTTCACACCGTGATAGTGAAGCTGTTGCTTGAGTTCGTTTAATCGTTGTTGCGACATGTTATACCTTGATAGTATTGATAAAAAAGGCTCCTAAGGAGCCTTTTTTTGCTTCGAATTTATTAGGTTAAGCGCTGGCTTTCGCTCGGTTAAAATCTTTAATTTGCTGACGATAAGCATCCAAACGCTGTGGCGTCATTAGATTACGTTGGTCATCGAGCACGTTGCCGCCAAGATCATCAGATATCTGTTGAGCGGTACGCAGCATCAGCTTGAAGTTTTGGTCAGCTTCGCCAAAACAAGGCAGCGTCATGAAAAATGAAATGCCCTTGGTACTAAAAGTAGCAGGGTCATCATGTTTAAGCGTACCTGGCTGCATCATATTGGCGACGCTAAATAGCACTTTGCCAGTGCCTGAGGGGTCAGTATGACGGTGAAAAATGTCCATCTCGCCATAGATCAAGCCGTTTTGACGCATGCTATCAAACAGTTGGGTGCCGTCAAATGGTACTTCACCAGAGCAATGGACATTAAGAACCAATACCTGCATTTCAGGCTCTTTTGGCTCTTCTTTGACCTCTTTTTCACTGTCAGTAATACTCACTACAGCTTGTGGCTCTTGCTCTAAGTTTTCGTCCAAAGAGTCTAAATCGATGCTAGGTTCATTGGCTTCGATATCATCAGCATCTTTACTCGCAGAGAATGATGGCAGTGATTCTTGTTCATCAGTTTCCTGAGAAGAGGCGAAGGTCGGCTCTATTTCCCCATCCTGTTTTGACTGCTGAGAAGGCTCGTTGTGCTTTGGTTCAACATCATACTTTGGTTTTGTATCATATTTAGGCGCGGCGTCATGCGCTGGCTCTAATGTATCATCATCAGAAGGGCTAGACTCTAGAGGGTCATAGGCAGGCTTTTGGGTATCCAGTCCAAAATCAGGCTCGGTGCGTGTTTTTCTGATGATTTCGAAATCATCTTCAGGAGCGACGTATTCATCGTCAGCGTTATCATTGTCGTCCAACTTTCCTAGCGGCCTATCACCGAATTTCTTTTGGCCTTCTTTTTTACTTGACCACAAGCCATGAAACAACAGCGCCGCGATAGCTAAGGCACCGACAATAATGAGTACGAATCGCAATTCCTGCATTGTTTGCTCTCAAAGTTAAAAATAGTCCTTAAAGAAGCGCTTACACACTTCAACTTTGTCTACTTTACCAAAACTCTATGGATGATTAGAACACCTAAGTATAAGAAGTTTGTGATTTCGTAAACCCTTTTTTGTTATAGTCGAAATCATAAGCAATACAAAAACCAGATAAAGGACAGCAATTTTGAACAAAGCAAACACTGGGTTTGGCTACTTCATACAAGGTTTTCAAATCGCTTTTATGCCTGGGATAAGACGCTATGTGCTGATGCCCTTGTTGGCCAACATCCTTTTAGTTGGCTCAGCGATGTATTATCTATTCTCCCACTTGAACGCTTGGATTGAGGGTTGGCTTGGTTACCTACCTGAGTTTTTATCTTGGCTCAGCTATATCCTATGGCCTTTGTTAGCGCTTACTATCCTGGCGACCTTTTCCTACTTTTTTAGCACACTGGCTAACTTTATTGCCGCCCCGTTTAACGGATTGCTGGCAGAGAAAGTAGAAGAAATGCTCACCGGTAATAAAATCAATGATGAAGGACTGATGAGCGTTGTCAAAGATGTGCCGAGGATTATGGCGCGCGAGTGGCGCAAACTGCTTTACACGCTACCGAAAGCTATTGGTCTGTTCTTATTACTCTTGATTCCAGCTCTCGGCCAAACAATCGGTCCTTTCGCATGGTTTATCTTTACCGCTTGGATGTTGGCGATTCAATATTGTGACTACCCGTTTGACAACCACAAAGTCCCTTTCAACGACATGCGCTTATCTATTAAGCAAAAGCAAGGCAAGGCATATGGGTTTGGAATGCTGGTATCTCTATTTACCGCTATTCCGATTTTAAACCTGTTTATCGTACCTGTTTCAGTATGCGGAGCGACCGCTATGTGGGTGCAAGAATTTAAACAGCAGCACACCTAAATACGGTGTGAACTGCTACGTACATTTCCCACAAAACAAAAGCCCCTTGATTGGGGCTTTTGTTTCTATCAATTAAGGTTTTAATGGCTTACGACTAAACGACTGATTGCCACATTTAGCACAGTCTCCGATCACGGTTGGATGGTTATACTCGGTTTTATGACCGCACTGCTCACAAACCAATACCCCAAGCCCAATCATCTCACCCGACGTGTATACACCCTGATGCTCTAAATCTTGGAACAACTCAACCCATTCCACTCTCGTTCGATCAGTAATGTCCAATAGCCCTTGCCAAATAGAATTGGCAATCATTAGGTAGAAGGGACCGCTTTTGCTCTCTTCGTAGTTATCGGCAAATTCTTTAAGATCCGATTTAACATACGCTGAGATCAGCGCCATCTCATCCTTGGTCATGTCGTTCGCAGCTTCCACCACTTGTCCCGACTTTTCAAGCACGTGCTGTAACTCTTCTGGACTGTGTTTGAGGTTCTCAACCACATCTTCGATCATTTCTTCATAACTGGTTTTACGCTTAGGCATACATCCCCCTGTTATTGGCTATTGTTGACCGAGCTTCCTTTAGGTATTCTATGACGATCTATTAGTCTCTGTAGTAACAGAACTCACAAATTCCAAGATAACCGGACATCATCGATGCAAGAACAATACAACCCACAAGATATTGAACGTAAAGTTCAACAGCATTGGGACAACAATGAAACCTTTGTTGTAAGTGAAGACCCAAATAAAGAAAAATTCTACTGCCTGTCAATGTTCCCTTACCCAAGCGGACGACTGCACATGGGTCACGTACGTAACTACACCATCGGTGATGTGGTATCTCGTTTCCAACGCCTGCAAGGTAAAAACGTAATGCAACCAATCGGTTGGGATGCGTTTGGTCTACCAGCAGAGAACGCAGCTGTTAAGAACAACACGGCTCCTGCGCCTTGGACGTACGAAAACATCGAATACATGAAAAACCAGCTTAAATTGCTGGGTTTTGGCTACGACTGGAACCGCGAGTTCGCAACGTGTACGCCTGAGTACTACCGTTGGGAGCAAGAGTTCTTCACTAAGCTTTACCAAAAAGGCCTAGTGTATAAGAAGACTTCTTCGGTTAACTGGTGTCCAAATGACCAAACTGTTCTTGCAAACGAGCAGGTTGAAGATGGCTGCTGCTGGCGCTGTGACACTCCGGTTGAACAAAAAGAAATTCCACAGTGGTTCATCAAGATCACTGAGTACGCACAAGAGCTTCTTGACGATCTAGACAACCTTGAAGGTTGGCCTGAAATGGTTAAAACCATGCAGCGCAACTGGATTGGTCGCTCTGAAGGTGTTGAACTTAAATTCGAGGTTAACGGTCAACAAGATCTAGAAGTCTACACAACGCGTCCAGACACGCTAATGGGTGTGACGTACGTAGGTATCGCTGCAGGTCACCCTCTAGCGGCGATCGCGGCTGAGAACAACCCTGAGCTTGCTGCATTCATCGAAGAGTGCAAAAACAACAAGGTGGCGGAAGCTGAGCTTGCGACAATGGAGAAGAAAGGCATGGCGACTGGCCTTACTGCTGTTCACCCATTGAACGGCCGTGAAGTACCCGTTTACGTGGCTAACTTCGTGTTGATGGATTACGGCACAGGCGCGGTTATGGCAGTTCCTGGTCACGACCAACGCGACTTTGAGTTTGCGACTAAATACGGTCTCGACATTCTTCCTGTGATTCAGCCTGCTGATGGTAGCGAGCTAAACATCTCTGAAGAAGCGTATACTGAGAAAGGCGTTCTATTTAACTCTGGTGAGTTCGATGGTCTTGAATTCCAAGCGGCATTCGATGCCATCGCAGCGAAACTGGAAGCAGAAGGCAAAGGTCACAAGACTGTGAACTTCCGTCTACGCGATTGGGGTGTATCTCGTCAGCGTTACTGGGGTGCTCCTATTCCGATGGTGACAACAGAAGATGGTGAAGTTCATCCAGTACCAGCGGATCAACTGCCCGTTATTCTTCCAGAAGACGTAGTGATGGATGGCGTAACCAGCCCAATTAAAGCCGACAAAGAGTGGGCGAAGACCACATTTAACGGTGAACCAGCTCTTCGTGAAACAGACACGTTCGATACGTTCATGGAATCTTCTTGGTACTACGCACGTTACTGCTCACCACAAGCAGATGACATCCTAGACCCAGAAAAAGCAAACTACTGGCTACCAGTAGACCAGTACATTGGTGGTATCGAGCACGCGTGTATGCACCTACTGTACTCTCGCTTCTTCCACAAACTACTTCGTGACGCGGGCTACGTAACCTCTGATGAGCCGTTCAAGCAGCTACTGTGTCAAGGCATGGTACTGGCAGATGCGTTCTACGTAGAGAACGGTAAAGGCGGTAAAGAGTGGGTTGCACCGACTGACGTTGCTGTTGAACGTGACGGTAAAGGTCGCATCACATCGGCGAAAGACAACCAAGGCCGTGACGTTGAGCACTCAGGCATGATTAAGATGTCTAAGTCAAAGAACAACGGTATCGACCCTCAAGAGATGGTAGACAAGTACGGTGCAGACACAGTACGTCTATTCATGATGTTCGCATCACCTGCAGACATGACACTTGAGTGGCAAGAGTCTGGCGTTGAAGGGGCTAACCGCTTCCTAAAACGTGTTTGGAAACTGGTGAATGAGCATTCATCGAAAGGCGCAGCAGAAGCAGTAGATACTGCCGCTCTTTCTGGTGACCAAAAAGCACTTCGTCGCGACGTTCACAAGACTATCGCGAAGGTAACGGACGATATCGACCGTCGTCAAACGTTCAATACAGCTATTGCAGCTATCATGGAACTGATGAACAAGCTAGCGAAAGCGCCTCAAGAGTCAGCGCAAGACCGTGCGATTCTAGATGAAGCACTAAAAGCGGTAGTGGCAATGCTTTACCCTATCACTCCACATATTTCATTCGAAATGTGGGTCGCTTTAGGTGAGTCGGACGTCGACAACGCAGTATGGCCAACACACGACGAGAAAGCACTAGTCGAAGACGAGAAGCTGATCGTTGTTCAAGTAAACGGCAAACTGCGCGCTAAGCTGACTGTGCCTGCTGATGCGTCTAAAGAGCAAGTTGAAGAGCTTGGTCTGAACGACGAGAACGTCACCAAATTCACAGACGGTAAAACTGTTCGTAAAGTGATCTATGTACCTGGTAAGCTGCTGAATATTGTAGCGAACTAATCATCATCACTTTATGATACTAAGAGTCGCAGCGAACAACTGCGGCTCTTTCGTCCATTTTAAGCAAAGCCTTATTTAAGTTTCTACTTCGGAAATTTACATAAGCCTTTTCAACGAGAGCCTTCGGTAGCTATGTTTCGATTCAAACAAAAACTAACACAAGCCAGTTTTATTCTTCTTCTCTCTTCTCTACTGACAGCATGTGGATTTCAGCTACGTGGCGAGTACTCTGTACCCGAAGACATTACCGCTATCTCTGTCACGAGTTATGATAAGTACAGCAAAATCACTCGCTTGGTAAAAGAGCAACTGCGCCTCAGCCAAATTGAGCTAGTGACGCCAAACAAAGATGTTCCGAATATTCATATCATTGGTGAAACCATTACCGACCGTACTCTATCTCTGTACCAAAACACACGTGCTGCCGAGAAAGAAGTAGTGTACGAAGTCAACTATCGAGTCACCGTTCCTGATCTGGGCGCAAAAGATTTTACTGCGACTATGACTCGCAGCTACCTAGACAACCCACTTTCAGCGCTCGCTAAGTCGGCTGAGCGTAAGCTTATCGAAGATGAAATGCGCGAGTTTTCTGCGCAGCAAATGATGCGTCAAATGGCAAGACTTAAAACTGAAATTCAAGAGTTTGAAGAAAAGCAACACCTTGAAGAATCGAATAGCAATACGCAAGACAACTCACCGTCTTAATAGGTAACCGATTGTGAGAATTTTTGCTGACCGCCTTTCTGAGCACCTAACGAAGCAATGGCACCACTGCTTCTTATTGTTTGGTAATGAGCCACTATTCGTTCAAGAGAGTAGAGATGCGGTTATTCGCCACGCTAAGCAGCTTGGCTTTGAAGAGCATCACCGCTTTAGCGTCGATAACTCTATTGACTGGAATGAAGTATATGACTGTACTCAAGCACTCAGTCTATTCTCGTCAAAGCAGATCATTGAACTTACCATGCCTGAAGGTGGTGTTACCGCGAGTATAGCCAAACAACTCGCGGAGTTAGCGCCTACTCTGCATGAAGACATAGCGCTTATCATCACAGGCACCAAGCTCACCCGTGCGCAAGAGTCTGCGAAATGGTTTAAGGCACTCAATGGCTGCCTAGTTAGCTGTAACACACCTGATATTAAACAGTTGCCACAATGGGTCATGAGACGCTGTCGAGCAAATCAATTAATGCCTGATAGGGAAGCCGTTCAACTACTTTGCCAATGGCACGAAGGCAACCTATTTGCTTTGTCACAAAGCCTTGAAAAACTCGGCCTACTCTACCCTGATGGCCAATTGACTCTGCTGCGAGTTCAAGAGTCACTCAGCAGACACAATCACTTCACCGTATTTCATTGGGTTGATGCTCTGTTGGAAGGCAAACCAAAGCGCGCTCACCGTGTGCTAACCCAACTTGAAGCTGAAGGTGTAGAAGCGACGATTTTACTCCGTACGATTCAAAAAGAGCTGGTACAGCTTGGTAAGATGCAAGCCATGTTAGCTCAATCGTCACTTGGTCAGGTGCTTGATCAGTTTCGAGTATGGCAAAATAAGAAGCCGCTCTATAGCTCGGCACTAAACCGAATATCACCAGAAAAACTGCGCCAAAACATTCAGTTGCTCAGTGCCATTGAAGTGCAAGTGAAAACCCAATACGAGCAAAGCCCTTGGCCATACTTGCAGCAACTCTCGCTTAACCTTAGCAGTGCTGACAACGGCCTGTCTTTGCAACCATAAAATCGTGATATAATAATTGATCGATTGAGTAACGATACTCTCCTAACTATACACATACTGAGGAATCTCTTTTGCAACGCGAAGAATTGAAACTTTTTCTAGCTGATAAAGCGGACGATATGAAGGCCCAAGACATTGTTACCCTTGATGTTGAAGGTAAGTCTAGCGTCACAGACTTCATGATCGTCTGTACTGGCACTTCTAGAAGACACGTCATTTCAATTGCGGATCATGTCGCTGCAGAGGTGAAAAAGCTCGGCCTTGAACCGCTTGGTATCGATGGCAGTACCGAAGGTGAATGGGTGGTGCTTGATATGGGTTCAACCATGCTGCACGTGATGCAAGAAGAGCACCGTGAGCTATACCAACTAGAAAAGCTTTGGAGCTAATCGTTTGAAACTTCAACTGATCGCCGTTGGCACCAAAATGCCGAAGTGGGTAGAAGAAGGCTTTCAAGAGTATCGCCGCCGCTTCCCACACGACATGCCACTTGAGCTCATCGAAATAACCGCAGGTAAGCGAGGCAAAAATGCCGACATCGCGCGCATCCTTCAAAAAGAAGGTGAAGCGATGCTTGCTGCCGTGCCAAAGGGCAACCGTATTGTCACTTTGGATATTCCCGGTAAAAAATGGGACACACCGCAACTTGCTGAGCAGCTAGAAAGCTGGAAGCTCGACGGCCGTGACGTTTCAATCCTGATTGGTGGTCCTGAAGGGTTAGCGCCTGCTTGTAAAGCCGCTGCAGACCAGAGTTGGTCGTTGTCTGCGTTGACTCTTCCCCATCCGCTGGTACGCATTGTAATGGCGGAGAGTTTATACCGAGCATGGTCAATCACCGCTAACCACCCGTATCACAGAGAGTAATTTAGCTAGCGATGAAACGTAAACGCAGCCAGATACGGGACCATCAGGCCGAAGCGCGACTATTTAAAAGTCGCGCCATTGTGGCGTTTGTTGGTATCGTTGTGATGATGTTAGTGCTCGTCGCTAACCTCTATAACATCCAGATCAACCAGTATCAAGACTACAAGACCCGCTCGAACGATAATCGCATCAAAGTCGTGCCTATCGCGCCAAACCGCGGACTTATTTACGACCGTAACGGGATCTTGCTTGCTGAAAACCGCCCTGTCTTCAACCTAGAAGTGACGCCAGAAAAAGTCAAAGACATGGATGCGACCATTCAGGCACTACGGCAATATCTAGAGATATCTCCAGAGCGTGAAGAAGCTTTCAACCGCGATCGTAAGCGCACACGTCGCTTCAAGTCGATCCCGCTTCTGACCCAATTGACTGAAGACCAAGTCGCGATCTTTTCCGTCCATCAACATAAGTTCCCGGGCGTCGAGATTGCTGCGAACCTTAAGCGTTTTTATCCCTACGGAGACGTGCTTACTCACGTGATTGGTTATGTCTCTCGGATTAATGACCGTGACATGCGCCGCCTTGTTCGTGAAGAGAAGGATTCGAATTATCAAGCAACTCGCGATATTGGTAAGCTAGGCATTGAACGCTACTACGAAGATATTTTGCATGGCACGGCTGGCTATCAAGAGGTTGAAGTAAACAGTCGTGGTCGTGTACTTCGCACACTTAAATTTGTCCCACCAGTACCGGGAAAGGACATTGTCCTCAACCTCGATATCGTGCTCCAATTGAAGGTTCATAAACTGCTCGATGGTCGACGCGGCTCCGCTATTATCCTAGACCCAAGTGATAATGGTGTACTAGCGATGGTATCTAGTCCTAGTTATGACCCAAACGCTTTTGTCAACGGTATCTCGGGCAAAGGTTATCGCGCATTGCTGGAAGACAAAAACCGTCCACTGGTGAACCGTGCGACGTTAGGTATCTATCCACCAGCCTCAACCGTTAAACCATTTATTGCAGTCGGTGCGCTCCAAGAAGGCGTGATTACCACCAAGACAACGCGTAACGACCCCGGCTACTGGCGCATTCCAAACTCGAAAACGCGTCCATTCCGTGACTGGCTACGTTGGGGGCATGGTAAGGTCGATATTGTAAAAGCAATCGAAGAGTCGGTTGATACCTTCTACTATCAAATTGCTTACGACATGGGCATTGATCGCTTGTCCAAGTGGATGATGATGTTCGGCTTTGGTGACTACACAGGTATTGATATCTATGAAGAGAGCAAAGCTAACATGCCGACACGTGAGTGGAAAATGGCTAGACACCGCACACCATGGTATCAAGGCGATACGATCCCTGTAGGTATCGGACAAGGCTACTGGACAGCGACACCTATGCAGATAGCCAAAGCGACATCTGTTCTGGTTAATCGCGGTGAAGTACTGTCACCTCACCTACTTCGCGCAACCATCGACAATGGTGACAGCTTTGACCATCAAACCTTAAGTGAGGTTGATTCAAGACCGCCAATTACCGGTGTGCAAGAGCGCTACTGGGATATTGCTTTAGAAGGTATGCGCCGAGTAAACCATGGGGTTAAAGGTACAGCTCGACGCGCGTTCTCCAATATGCCTTTTCAAAGTGGTGGCAAATCGGGTACTGCGCAGGTATTTAGTTTGGCAGAAGACGAAGAGTATAATGCTGAAGACCTCGCCGAACACTTGAAGGACCACGCACTGTTTACTGGCTTTGCTCCGTTTGACAACCCAGAGGTCGTGGTCACTGTCGTTCTAGAGAACGCCGGTGGTGGTTCTAGCAACGGTGCGCCAGTCGCTCGACAACTGTTCGATTTGGCATTGGCAGAAAAGGAAGAGAGTGAAGAAGAATGAGATTTGATCCTTCCACCGGTCAAAGCCGAGTAATGTTCGAGCGCTTCCATATCGACTTGCCTTTGGTGCTCGGAATTCTAGCGCTTATGGGTTTTGGTCTAGTGGTGATGTACAGTGCCAGTGGTCAAAGTATGGCAATGATGGACAGACAAGCGATGCGCATGGTGCTTGCCTTAGTAGTGATGGTTGTCCTCGCTCAGTTATCGCCAAGAACCTACGAGACCTTGGCTCCCTTGATGTTCTTTGCGGGCGTCATGCTGCTATTTGGCGTATTGTTCTTTGGTGAAGCATCCAAAGGGGCACAACGCTGGCTAAATCTGGGCTTTGTGCGCTTTCAGCCCTCCGAGCTTCTTAAACTGGCGGTACCATTGATGGTGGCACGCTATATTGGTAAGCGTTCACTACCCATCACGTTTCAGACCTTAATCATCTCGCTAGTGATGGTATTCGTACCGACAATATTAATCGCTAAGCAGCCAGATCTTGGTACGTCCATTTTGATCGCCGCCTCGGGGATTTTCGTTATCTTTTTAGCCGGTATCAGCTGGAAAATTATCTTTGGTGCCGTGGTCGCGTTAAGTGCTTTTGTCCCTGTACTTTGGTTCTTCTTGATGCGCGAGTATCAAAAAGTACGCGTACGTACTTTGTTTGACCCCGAATCGGATCCACTGGGCGCGGGTTATCACATTATTCAAAGTAAAATAGCTATCGGCTCTGGAGGGATCACCGGCAAAGGTTGGATGCAAGGCACTCAATCACAGCTCGAGTTCTTGCCAGAGCGTCATACCGACTTCATCTTTGCCGTTATCGCGGAAGAATGGGGAATGATTGGGATTCTATTGCTACTCACTCTCTACCTATTCATCATCGGACGAGGCTTATATCTAGCCAGTTCCGCTCAAACTGCATTCGGTCGAATGATGGCTGGCAGCATCGTTCTTAGCTTCTTCGTTTATGTTTTTGTAAATATTGGTATGGTGAGCGGTATATTACCGGTAGTTGGTGTACCATTGCCGCTGATCAGCTACGGTGGTACCTCCATGGTGACCCTAATGGCTGGATTTGGCATTCTGATGTCAATTCATACACACAGGAAAGCATTCTCAAAGGCAACCTAATGAACAAATGGAATGACACATGGCGCCAGGGCCTCTCTTGGCTGGCTTTAGCTATAGGGCTGACCGCCCTAGCTGGATGCTCGTCGTCATCAGACAGCCGCTATGATCTGAAAGACGATGTTGCCCCAAACACGCCTATTTCTGTCGATCATATTGAAGGCGCAGTCCCAAAGTATGAGCCATACAGTCTCGGAGGCAATAAGAGTTATCGTCTGCGCGGCAAAAGCTACACAGTGATTAAAGACCCAGCAGGCTTTAAGGAGCGTGGCGAAGCATCTTGGTACGGCAAAAAGTTCCATGGACACTTAACCTCGAATGGCGAAGTGTACGACATGTATTCAATGTCGGCGGCGCATAAGACTTTACCCCTGCCGAGCTATGTCAAAGTTAAAAATCTTGATAACGGAAAAGAGACCATTGTTCGTGTTAATGACCGTGGTCCTTTTCATGACGGCCGTATTATCGACCTAAGTTATGCCGCTGCAAACAAGCTAGATGTGATTAAAACCGGTACGGCTAACGTCGAGATTGAAGTGATTATCGTCGAAAAGCCGTCCAGCCAACATGAGCTGAGCAAACACCCGGAGTACACGATTCAAGTCGCTGCCTCACCTCATAGAGATCGCATCGACAATTTGTCCAAGCAACTAAGCGAAAAGCTATCGGTCGACACCTTTCTTACCCCGGTAAACAAGAACTATCGACTGATGCTTGGTCCATTTAAAGATTACAAGCAAACCCAAGACGTGCTGGAGCAGGTGCAAAAGATTGGCTACCCCTCAGCTTTCGTCAAAAAACTGTAAACATCATTGACATAAATAACCGTTGTTACTTAGTGTAAGCTATCTAGTTTGCAGGCAACATTCTGTTACTATACGAACTATTACTCAAACGCATTCGAAATGAATAAGAATAAATCTTCTATGAAATTTGTAACCACTATTGCTCTTTCCGTAACTTTGGCAGCGACTTCTGCCTCTGCGGCACCTGTTGTCATGCCTGATGCACCTCAAATCGCAGCGAAAGGCTTCGTTTTGATGGACTACAACTCTGGTAAGGTTCTCGCTGAGAAAGAAATGAATACTCAGCTTCACCCAGCCAGTCTGACCAAGATGATGACCAGCTATGTTATCGGCCAAGAGCTAAAGCGTGGCAATATCGCACCACAAGATGAAGTCACCATCAGCAAGAATGCCTGGGCAAAAAACTTCCCTGACTCATCGAAGATGTTCATCGAGGTGGGCACCAAGGTCACCGTTGAAGAGCTAAACAAAGGCATCATTATTCAATCGGGTAATGATGCTTGTGTCGCAATGGCTGAGCACATTGCGGGCTCAGAAGATGCATTCGTTGACCTAATGAATGCATGGGCGAAGTCTATCGGCATGACCAACTCGCACTTTGCTAACGTACACGGTCTAGACAATCCGAATCTGTACTCAACCCCTTATGATATGGCTCTTCTGGGTCGCGCGCTTATCAAAGACGTGCCAGATGAGTACCGTATTTACTCTGAGAAGAAATTCACCTACAACGGCATCACCCAATACAACCGTAACGGGCTACTTTGGGACAAGAGCATGAACGTTGATGGCATCAAAACTGGCCACACGAGCAAAGCGGGTTACAGCCTAGTGAGCTCAGCGACTGAAGGTAAGATGCGTCTTGTTGCCGTTGTGATGGGAACTAAGAACGCTAACGCTCGTAAATCAGAAAGTAAAAAGCTACTAAGCTATGGCTTCCGCTTCTTCGAAACTGTCAACCCGCACAAAGCAGACGAAACTTTCGTTGAAGAGAAAGTATGGATGGGTGACAAAGACGCAGTCGCGCTAGGTGTGAACCAAGACACTTATGTCACGCTACCACGCGGCCAAGCGAAAAACTTAAAAGCAAGCTTCGTACTTGAAAAGCAGCTAGAAGCACCAATATCTAAAGGCGATGTCGTTGGTAAGCTATACTATCAACTAGAAGGCGAAGACGTAGCTGAATACCCGCTGCTTGCTCTTGAAGATGTTCAAGAAGGTAGCCTGTTCAGTCGCTTGTGGGATTACATCGTATTACTTTTCAAGAGCTTTTTCTAAGCCCTAGCGTTTAACGCCAAAGTAATCGAGTCATCGTAAAGCCGCTTTAAGCGGCTTTACTTTTTCATTGGCTTGAGATCGTCCACGTAAGGCATTACTATTCGCACCGTTATAAAGAATTGGTATTTTTTGGAGTCCCTATTATGTTGACCATCAACTCTGATGCAAAACTCAAAGACCTACTAGAGTTCCCTTGCTCGTTTACCTTCAAAGTGATGGGTTACGCAAAACCAGAACTTCCTGAAAAAGTGCTGGAAGTGATCCAACGCCACGCGCCTGGGGACTACAGCCCAACCATTAAACCAAGTGCAAAGGGCAATTACCATGCTGTATCTATCAACATTACAGCAACCTCAATCGAGCAGGTAGAGACCCTTTACAAAGAACTTGGTGACATCGACATTGTTCGTATGGTTCTGTAATAAATTGAAAGATTAAAATTTATTTGAAAGCAGCTTGGGCTGCTTTCTTTTTATTTATCAATAAGATAAATACCCAACACCATGTAATAGTTAAGAATTCGTTATTTATTGGTAGTTCAAAACCATCAACATGTTTATAATGCGAATACTTTATTAAGTAGCAGCGAGGTGACGGGTGGAAAATCAGCTAGTTGTAAGGAAGCTTGGAAGAAAAGACTATGAACCGGTCTGGAAAGCCATGCATGATTTCACTGATAATCGAACAGATGATACACGCGACGAAATCTGGTTAGTGGAACACAATCCTGTCTTTACACAGGGACAAGCAGGTAAAGAAGAGCACCTACTCAACATTGGTGATATCCCAGTCATTCAAAGCGATCGCGGCGGACAGGTTACCTATCATGGTCCAGGTCAGCTTGTGGCCTACTTTCTTATCAATTTACGTCGTAAAAAGCTTGGCGTTCGCGAGCTGGTTACGCACATCGAAAACCTCGTTATCAAGACACTTAACGCGTATGATATTAAGTCAGCGGCACGACCCGATGCCCCTGGAGTGTATGTCGATGGCAAAAAAGTCTGCTCCCTTGGCCTGCGTATCCGCAAAGGGTGTTCATTCCACGGACTGGCACTCAACATAAACATGGATCTCTCTCCTTTCCTACGCATCAACCCTTGTGGCTATGCCGGGATGGAAATGGTTCAAGTGAGCCAACTGGGTGGTCCAAAAGAGGTCTCGACTGTCGAAGACCAAATGATCAAAGCACTATTAGAAATACTTGATTACGAGCAAGTAGAATTCAGCGAAGAAGCATAAGACGATGAGCAAACCTATCCAAATGGAAAAAGGCGTCAAGTACCGTGACGCTGACAAGATGGCACTGATTCCTGTAAAGAACATGCCTACCGAGCAAAAAAAAATCCTTCGTAAACCTGAATGGATGAAGATCAAGCTGCCAGCGGACAGCCAGCGTATTCAAGACATCAAGTCTGCAATGCGTAAAAACGATCTTCACTCGGTATGTGAAGAAGCCTCATGCCCTAACTTGGCTGAGTGTTTTAACCACGGCACAGCAACCTTTATGATCCTAGGTGCTATCTGTACTCGTCGTTGTCCTTTCTGCGATGTGGCTCATGGCCGTCCAAATGCGCCTGAAGCGGGTGAGCCGCAAAAGCTTGCTCAAACTATCAAGGATATGAAGCTTAAGTACGTGGTCGTTACCTCTGTTGACCGTGACGACCTACGTGATGGCGGTGCTCAGCACTTTGCAGACTGTAACCGTGAAATCCGCGCACTTAACCCAGAGATCCGCATCGAGACCTTGGTACCTGATTTCCGTGGACGTATGGATGTAGCGCTAGAAGCACTAAAAGATAACCCGCCAGACGTATTTAACCACAACCTAGAGACGGCGCCTCGCCTATATCGTAAAGCGCGTCCAGGTGCGAACTACAAATGGTCGCTGCAACTGCTTCAGAAATTTAAAGAAATGCACCCTGACGTACCGACCAAGTCTGGCTTAATGATGGGTCTAGGTGAAACCAAAGAAGAGATCGTTGAAGTACTCAAAGATCTTCGCGCTCACGGCGTTACCATGCTAACTCTTGGTCAATACCTAGCGCCAAGTCGTCACCACTTGCCGGTAGAGCGTTATGTGCCACCATCTGAGTTTGATGAGCTAAAAGAGATCGCCCTTGAGCTTGGCTTTACCCATGCAGCGTGTGGTCCATTTGTTCGCTCGTCTTACCATGCAGACTTGCAAGCAAAAGGCGAAGAAGTGAAATAGCATTGCTTTGTTGAAATAACACTGTTTTTTTGAAGTAACATTGCCTTTTTCGAAACATAAAACACGGATTCGCTGTTAAAGCAATCCGTGTTTTTTTTGAGAAAAGTATGCAACATGACAATCTCATACTCGCATTTTTGCTATTTTTAGGTAGGCTTAAAGAAAAAGATTTACCCAATCAAGGATGTAGCATGAAGTTATTGAAAATTGGCTTACCGATTCTAGCGGCAACAGTGATCGCAGGCTGTGCGCAAAACACTCAGCAAGACAACTATCTAGAAGCGTCATTCGAGCTATGTAACACTGAAGTGAACTTATACTCGGTCAGCGATGATGGTCGTGTACGCATCGTATGTAAGGATGGTTCCAAGTTTGCCCTTAACAGCGAGAAAACGCTGGATATCATGCGTGACATCAACATTGACTACTGTAACGGCGAAGGCCTAGGCCAGTTTAGTGAGAGTCGTAAGTATTACTCATTCAGATGTAAATCAGGCACTTTGCTTAACATCAATAAGTAAGATCAACTACGGCCTCAAAATATCAGGTACTAAAAAAGCGAGCATTTAGCTTAATGCCGATCAGTTAACAACTAAATGATCGGTTGAACGATCCATTCAAAGTGTC